>CAYGKX010000168.1:0-8467 GCA_964350225.1 uncultured Rhodospirillaceae bacterium
GCAGTCGGCGCCGGGGGACATGCGCACCCGGGTCGCGGATCTTGCGGCGACCGAGCTCACCATCCGCACGCGCAAACGCATCGTCGCCCCACGCTCGCCCGGGCAGGCCGGCTATCTGCGGGCCCTGTCCGATCATGAACTGACCTTCGGTCTCGGCCCCGCGGGCACGGGCAAGACCTATCTCGCGGTCGCCTGGGCCGTCTCCCTCATGAACCGCGGACAGGTCGAGCGGATCATCCTGTCGCGTCCGGCGGTGGAGGCGGGCGAGCGACTGGGATTCCTGCCGGGCGACCTGCGCGAGAAGATCGACCCCTATCTGCGCCCGCTCTACGACGCGCTATACGATCTGATGCCGGCGGAGCAGGTGGCACGGGGGCTCGAGAATGGCGAGATCGAGGTGGCGCCGCTCGCCTTCATGCGCGGCCGCACCCTGTCGAACGCCTTCATCATCGTGGACGAAGCGCAGAACACGACGCCAATGCAGATGAAGATGCTGCTGACCCGTATCGGCGAGAATTCGCGCATGGCGGTAACGGGCGACCTCAGCCAGGTCGACCTGCCGCGCGGGGTGCCGTCCGGCCTGCGCGACGCTGTCACGCTTCTGGACGGCGTCGACGGGATCGGCTTTGCCAACTTCAGCCATGCGGACGTCGTCCGCCATGAATTGGTGTCGCGCATTGTCCAGGCCTACGATGCCCGCGATGGTGCCCAGGCCGAACTCGCCCTCGACGCGCGCGCGGCGGCGGCGGCCGGCGGCGGGGAGGGTGGAGCCGGCTGATGGCCGACGTAATCGTCGACCTGTCGGTCGAGAGTGGCGACTGGCAGGCCCTGGATCCCGACCCGGAGGCTTTCCTCCGGCGGGCCCTGGATGCCGCGGCAGCAGTGCTGGACCCGGCGCTGCCCGGGCCGGTCGAGGTCAGTCTTCTGTTGACCGACGACGCCGCGGTCCAGGTGCTCAACCGGGACCATCGCGGCAGGGACGCGCCAACGAACGTGCTGTCGTTCCCGCTCGAGGCGCCGGGGAAGGGCGGGGCGGCGTCGACGGCGATGATCGGCGACATCGTGCTGGCCGCGGAGGCCGTCGCGCGCGTAACGACGGAGCAGGGCAAGACAATCGCAGATCATGTCTGCCATCTTCTTATCCATGGTATGTTGCATCTGCTCGGCCATGACCATATGGAGGACGACGAGGCAGAGGAAATGGAAAGGCTCGAGAAAGCGGCACTCGCGCGGCTGGGTATCGCCGACCCCTATCGGGCGGACGATATGCCCGCCGGGGCGGCGGCTTCGGGCTGACGGCCCCTTCGAAAAATGAACGATCAGTCTCCCACCACACCCGCCGATCCCCGGACCGATCTGGAGCCTGGGCCGACACCCCGCTCCGCCGGCGGGGCTGCTGCCGGCCCCAGCGCCGGCTTGGCGACGGGCGCTGCGGCCGGCTCGAGATCCGGTTCGAAACCGGGCTCCCCTCTGGACGGCCGGTCCGGCCATGGGGGTGGCCATGTCTCTGGCGAGTCCACACCGACGGTACCGGCAACGTCGCCCGGCAAGGGCGGCGACGGTCCCGCGAAGTCCGGCGGCGGCGGTCTGCTGCGCTTCTTCAAGACCCTGGCGCGCCGTCGAAACGGCGACCAGTTGCGGGACACGATCGGCGAGCTCATCGAGGCGGATATCGGCGCGGCCAGCGCGATCGATCCCGACGAGCGGCAGCTCATCAAGAATATCCTGTCGCTTCACGACATCTCCGTCCATGACGTGATGGTGCCGCGGGCGGACATCGTCGCCGTCGAGATCGGCACGTCGCTGCCGGCCCTCGTCGACCTTCTGGCCAAGGAGAGCCACTCCCGCATTCCTGTGTACAAGGGCTCGCTCGACGAGGTCCTGGGTATGGTCCACATCAAGGACGTCATGCCCTTCTGGAGCAACCGGCGGGACTTCAGGATCGAACGGATCATGCGCAAGGTGCTGTTCGCGGCGCCGTCGATGAAGCTGCTCGATCTTCTGGCGGAAATGCGCCGGACCCATACCCACCTGGCGCTCGTGGTCGACGAGTTCGGCGGCATCGACGGCCTTGTGACGATCGAGGATCTGGTCGAGGAGATCGTCGGAGAGATCCAGGACGAGCACGACGAACCGGACGCCGTGATGATCGTCGAGGAGAAGCCGGGCGTGGCCAAGGCCGATGCCCGGGCGCCGATCGAGGAGCTGGAACGGCTTTACGGGCCTCTTCTGACCGACGACGAACGCGAGGATGTCGATACCCTGGGCGGCCTGGTCTTCTATGTCGCCAACCGGGTCCCCTCGCGCGGCGAGCTGATCCCCCATATGTCGGGTATAGAGTTCGAGGTCGTGGATGCCGACCCGCGGCGCGTGCGGCGTATACGGGTCCGGAACCTGCCGCCGCGGATCGCCGACGAAGCGCAGGCGGGACGGTGATCCTTGTCCGCCGCTAGCGGGCGCGCCACAGTCGACGCCCGTCCGCCGGCCGACAGGACGCAGGCGCGTCCCACCCTGGGTCAGGCCTGGCGCAACCGGCTGATCCCGCTGGGCGCCGGCGTGCTTGCCGCCGCCGCCCTGCCGCCGGTGCATGCGCTGCCCCTCTTGATCCCGGCATTCATGATCCTGGTCTGGCGGCTGGACCGGGCGGCGTCGGGCTGGCGCGCCTTCGGGGCCGGCTTCTGGTTCGCCTGCGGGTTTCACATCGCCGGGCTGTACTGGCTCGCCTGGCCGCTGACCCTCGATATCGCGCGCTTCGGCTGGATGATCCCCTTCGCGGTCTTCGGGATTTCCGGCGGCCTTGCGATCGTGACCGGCCTGGCCATGCTTGCCGTACATGCCAGCCGGGCGCGGGGCCTCGGCCGGATCCTGCTGCTGGCGGCGGCCTGGGCCGCCGCCGAATGGTTGCGCGGCCACATCCTCAGCGGCTTCCCCTGGAACCTCCTGGCCAACGCGTGGACCGCCGTACCCGACATGTTGCAGGGCGCCGCCTATGTCGGGGCCTATGGCCTGGGCGCGCTGACGGTGCTGATCGCGGCGTTGCCGGCCCTGTGGGTCGACCCGGCGTCGTCGCGCAGTCACCGGATCGGCGGAACGGCGGCGGCGGTCGTGCTGCTGGTCGCCCTTTGGGCCGGCGGCGCCTGGCGCCTGGCCTCCCACCCGACGGAGACCGTGGCAGGCGTCAGGCTGAGAATTGTCCAGGGGGCGATCCCGCAGACGCTGAAATGGGATCCGGCGGAACGGCTGCGCAATTTCGAGATCTACCTGCGCCTGTCGGGGACGCCGGCCGCGACACCGGTTACGCATCTGGTCTGGCCGGAAACGGCGCTCGATTTCCGGTTCCAGACGGCATATGAGGGCGCTCGCCTGACCCCGGGAATGATGGCCGCGGTCAAGCAGGCGATCCCCCCGAAGGGCCTTCTGCTGACGGGTGTCGTGCGCGACGACGGCCGCCGGACCTGGAACAGCCTTCAGGTCCTCGCCCGCAGCGGCCGGGTCGTGGCCAGCTACGACAAGCATCATCTCGTGCCGTTCGGGGAATATGTGCCGGCACGCGGCATTCTGCAGGCCCTGGGCGTGGAGAAGATCGCTCATGGCCGCGGCGACTTCTCCGCCGGGCCCTCGCCGCGCACCTTGGAGCTGCCCGGCCTGCCCGGCGTCGGCCCGCAGATCTGCTACGAAGCGATCTTCCCCGGCAATGTCGTGGGCAGGCCGCGCCCCGGCTGGATGTTGAACGTGACGAACGATGCCTGGTTCGGCTACACATCCGGCCCGTTCCAGCACCTGGCGAGCGCCCGGATGCGGGCCGTGGAGGAGGGGCTGCCGCTGGTGCGTGCGGCCAACACCGGAATATCGGCGGTCGTCGATGCCTATGGGCGGACCGTCGCGCGTCTCGGCCTGGATCGTCGCGGCGTGCTCGACGCGCCGTTGCCCCGCCCGTCACCGCCTACCTTGTATGCGCGTTTTGGAGACTGGATGTTTCTGCCCCTTTTGCTCGTAATTATCAGCATTGGGGCGATCTTCGATGTGCAGCGGAGGCGGGCAACTCTCAGTTAAGGGTATTTATTGCCTTCAAGACGTCATCGGATTCGTGTGTCGGTGTGCATCGATACACGCACTACGCTGTGATTATTAAATTCATTTTAGAATTTTCGATTTGACCTAGGAGAAAGAATTTGATTGCATACAGTGGTATGTTCATCACCTGAACAACGGTTCCGAGAACCCCATTTAGGCGCGGTTCCGTGAGCCGCGCCGAACCGACGAAAAAAGGAAGAGTGGAATGGCCGCAAAGCCCGGCAGAAAGAAGCAGACGACCACGAAGGATCAGGAAGAGGTCAAGCGCGGCCCGCGCGGCGGGATCCAGCCGAAGCTGGTCCGCCCCCGTCCCGTGGATGCCCATGTGGGCGGGCGGGTGCGCCTGCGCCGGACCATGCTGGGGATGAGCCAGGAAAAGTTGGGCGAGGCGATCGGACTGACCTTCCAGCAGGTCCAGAAGTACGAGCGGGGCACGAACAGGATCGGCGCAAGCCGTTTGTGGGAACTGGGCAAGGTGCTCGACGTTCCCGTCTCGTTTTTCTATGACGACATGCCGACCGACGTCGCGCTGGCGTCGATGACCCATCCCGATCCCGCGGGCCTGTCCGAAACCAAGTCCCCCGATTACGAGACAGAGACCCTGGCCAAGCGCGAGACCCTGGAGCTCGTCCGCGCCTACTACAAGATCAAGAGCCCCAAGGTCCGCAAGCGCGTCTTCGAACTCGCCAAGGCGCTCGCGAAGGGCGAGGAAGACGAAGAATAAGCCAACGGCGGCAGGCGGCGGAGCCCGGTCAGGACCCGGGTCCGCCCCGCCGCGCGGCGCACACGGACACGCCGATGCACCCCGGCCATGCGGGGGTTGCCCGTACGCTGTCCTGTCTGTAAGGTCGCGCCGCGATCGCGGAAATCTATACCGTGATCGAATCGCCTTAGATCAAACCGAACAATCCGATTAGGGGGAAACCGTGGCCACGGGCAATTACCTTTTCACCAGTGAATCCGTCTCCGAGGGTCACCCCGACAAGGTGTGCGATCGCATCTCGGATGCCGTCGTCGACGCATTCCTGACGGCCGATCCCTACGCCCGTGTCGCGTGCGAGACCCTGGTTACGACCAATCGCATCGTGCTCGCCGGCGAAGTGCGCGGGCCGGAGCCGCTGGTCGCCAAGGACGGTTCGGTCGACAAGGCCCATTTCGAGGACATCGCGCGCGCCTGCGTGAAGGATATCGGTTACGAGCAGAACGGCTTCCACTGGAAGCACGCTGACGTGGCGGTCCATCTGCACGGCCAGTCGAGCGACATCGCCCAGGGCGTCGACGCCGCGGGTAACAAGGATGAGGGCGCGGGCGACCAGGGCATCATGTTCGGCTTCGCCTGCCGCGAGACCGACGTCCTGATGCCGGCGCCGATCCATTTCTCGCACCAGATCCTGCACTCACTGGCCGAGGCGCGTCACTCCGGCGCCGAACCGGACCTTGCGCCGGATTCGAAGAGCCAGGTCACCCTGAAATATGTCGACGGCAAGCCCGTCGGCGCCACCTCCGTCGTCGTTTCGACGCAGCATAGCGAGCGGGTCAGTCAGGACGAGGTGAAGGAGATTGTCCGGCCGCATGTGGTCAATGTCCTGCCTGAGGGCTGGATGTGCCCGGACGAGGAGTTCTATGTGAACCCCACCGGGCGCTTCGTCATCGGCGGCCCCGACGGCGACGCCGGCCTGACCGGCCGCAAGATCATCGTCGACACGTACGGCGGTGCGGCCCCGCACGGCGGCGGCGCCTTCTCCGGCAAGGACCCGACCAAGGTCGACCGTTCCGCGGCCTATGCTGCCCGCTATCTGGCGAAGAATGTCGTGGCGGCCGGCCTCGCCGACCGCTGCACCATCCAGCTTGCCTATGCCATCGGCGTCTCCAAGCCGCTGTCCGTCTATGTCAACACGGACGGCACCGGCGAGGTGTCGGAGGAGAAACTGTCCGACGTGCTGCAGGAGGTCATGAACCTGTCGCCGCGCGGCATTCGCGAACATCTCCACCTGAACCGTCCGATCTATGCGCGCTCGGCCGCTTATGGCCATTTCGGCCGGCAGCCGGACGCCGACGGCGGTTTCTCCTGGGAAAAGACGGACCTTGTCGACGACCTGAAGTCCGCCTTCAACGCTTGATCGACGGGCCGCGTTCAGAGGATCGCGAACCGAAGCTGCACGGCCGGCGCAAGGGCCGGCCGCTGCGCAAGGGCCGGCAGCGCCTGCTCGACGAATTGCTCCCCCGGGTGGCCGTGCCGCCGCCCGGGCCGGGGCGAGCCCTCGATCCGGCGGCGCTTTTTTCCGATCCCGTCGAGGACGTCTGGCTCGAGATCGGCTTCGGCGCGGGCGAGCATCTCGCCGACATGGCTGAAGCCCACCCCCGGGTCGGCATTCTTGGCTGCGAATTCTTCATCAACGGTGTCGCATCGCTCCTGCGTCATATCGAGGAGCGGCATCTCGACAATGTCCGCGTGCGCATGGGCGACGCCGGGGCGCTGATCGACGCCTTGCCGGACGCTTCGCTGGGCCGCGCCTTTCTCCTGTTTCCGGATCCCTGGCCGAAGACGCGCCATGCGGCCCGGCGATTTCTCCAAATGGGCAGCCTCGACAAGCTCGCGCGCGTGCTGCGCGACGGGGCGGAGTTGCGCATCGCGTCCGACCACCCGGTCTATGTCACCTGGATATTCCAGCACATGCTGCGCCGGACGGACTTTCTGTGGCAGGCGGGCCGGGCCGCGGACTGGAGGACACGCCCCCCGGACTGGCCGGGCACGCGTTACGAGGCCAAGGCCCTGGAGGAAGGACGCCAGCCGGTTTTCCTCAGCTATCGGCGCGCCACGCGAAACGGTTGAAGCGCCATGCTTTTCGCTTGCCATGAAATGATTCCTGACTATATTTGCGCCAGCTAAATCCCGCTGGATCGGCTGACGTCGGATCCAAACCGAAGGGTGGGCCGCCGGTCCGCCCTTTTTCATTGGCGACATTCCAATCCGGCGGCGGGCGGCCCAGGCGACCACGGCGCGGGCCGCAGGTAACGGCCGGTACGAGACGGTGTCCCGGCCGACGGATTGACGGGCCTTGCATGACCGAGCTGAGCGAACGTATCGCGGCAATGATCGAGCCGAGCCTCACGGCGATGGGCTACGAACTTGTGCGCATACAATTGTCGGGCGGCCGGCGGCAGACCCTGCAGGTCATGGCCGAACGGGCCGACCGCGAACCGATGGTGGTCGACGATTGCGCGGAGATTTCCCGCGCGGTTTCGGCCCTTCTGGACGTGGAGGATCCGATCCCGGGGGCCTATTCGCTGGAAGTCAGTTCGCCGGGCATCGACCGGCCGCTGATCAAGCCGGCGGACTACGAACGGTTCGCCGGTTTCGTGGCGAAGGTGGAGCTGACGGCGCCGGTCGACGGTCGCCGGCGGTTCCAGGGGCGGCTTCTCGGTTGCGACGGTACGACCGTCCGGCTGGAGCAGGATGGACAGGAAGTCGCCCTGGCCCATGACGATATTGCAAAGGCGAAGCTTGTGCTGACCGACGAATTGCTGAAGGCGGCACAGGCCGAACAGGAGGAAGGCAAGACGCGATGACGACAGCGGTGCAACCCCGGCCCGAATTGCTTCAGGTCGCCGACACTGTGGCGCGCGAGAAGGGCATCGATCGCGAAGAGGTTCTCGTCGCGATGGAGCAGGCGATCCAGAAAGCGGGCCGCTCGAAATACGGCCACGAACTGGATATCCGGGCGGAGATCAATCGCGCCAACGGCGAGATTCACCTGTCGCGCTATCGCGAGGTCGTCGAGGAGATCGAGAACGAGGCGACACAGCTTCTTCCCAAGGAAGCGGCCCGGATCGACGCGACCAAAAAGGTTGGCGAGTTCATCGTCGACGAACTGCCGCCCATCGACTTCGGGCGAATCGCCGCCCAGACCGCAAAGCAGGTCATCGTCCAGAAGGTCCGGGAGGCCGAGCGCACCCGCCAGTATGACGAATACAAGGACCGGGTGGGCGAGATCGTCCACGGCGTGGTCAAGCGGGTGGAATTCGGCAACGTCATGGTCGATCTGGGCCGGGCCGAGGCGATGCTGCGCCGCGAGGAACTGATCCCGCGGGAGACCTTCCGTCAGGGCGACCGCGTGCGGGCCTATATCTACGACGTGCGCGCGGAGTTGCGCGGGCCGCAGATCTTCCTGTCGCGCACCCATCCGCAGTTCATGGCGAAGCTGTTCGCGCAGGAAGTGCCGGAAATCTACGACGGCATCATCGAGATCAAGGCCGTCGCGCGCGACGCCGGGTCCCGCGCGAAGATCGCGGTTCTGTCGAACGACGGCTCCATCGATCCGGTCGGCGCCTGCGTCGGCATGCGCGGCAGCCGCGTCCAGGCGGTGGTCAGCGAGCTGCAGGGCGAGAAGAT
>CAYGKX010000169.1:0-8432 GCA_964350225.1 uncultured Rhodospirillaceae bacterium
GGTGGCCGGTGTGCCAGTAGTAGTTCTTGTCGGTACGCTGGCGGCCGGTCAGGTGAACCTTGTCGGCATTGATGACGATCACAGTGTCGCCGCAGTCCATGTGCGGGGTGAAGGTCGTCTTGTGCTTGCCGCGCAGAAGGTCCGCCACGATGACGGCCAGACGCCCCAGGATCAGATCCTTGGCGTCGATCACGTACCATTTCGTTTCGATATCGGACGGCTTCGCCGAATAGGTCTTCATGATGCGTCCTGCCTGGTACAGTGCCCCCGGAGACGACGACCTCTATTGAGGGCCGGCGCCACCGGAGTGGAAAAAACGAGGCGGGGCCACTCGGTCCTGCGGCAAGAAAACCGCCAGGGCCGGCCCCGCTCAAAGCGGCGCGGAGTATGCCATGAAAAATTTGCCTGTCAACGCGATAAAATCGAATTTTTGCAAGCCCTTATGATAACGGTATTATATTACCTCAAACCGGGAATCCGCTTCCTGTCGCTGCTGACTTTTTGCTTCCTCTTCTCGGGCCTCGTGGCCGGCGATGCCTGGGCGCAGGCGGCCCCACCGGGCCGGGACGCGTCCATTTTCACCACCGGGCCGGCAAGAACCGTAGACCCCGCCTTCTTTGTCTGCCGGCAGTCCAGCGGCCGCCCGACCGCGCGCGGCATCGCGACGTCCGACGACGGGCGCCGCTGGTTCGTCCCGGCCGAGACCCGTTTCTCCACCGCCCCCAAGGCCGCCGACCTCTACAACGCGTGCAACGGGACCTTGCGCCGTCGCCTGTCCGACCTCGATCTCGCGACCCTTCCCGTTATCGACGCCGGTGGGCGGGAAACCTTCACGGCCTACATCTTCGCCGACAATTATTTCGAACTGTATGTCAACGGGCGGCTGGTGGCCGTGGACGCGGTTCCCTTCACGCCCTTCAACAGCAGCGTCGTGCGGTTCCGGGCCGACCGGCCTTTCACGCTGGCCATCCTCGCCGTCGATTGGGAGGAGAATCTGGGCCTGGGGTCGGAACGCAGCAGGGGCGTCGCCTACCATCCCGGCGACGCGGGGCTGGTCGCCGTGATCAAGGATGCCAGGGGCCGGACGGTCGCGATCACGGACGGATCCTGGAGGGCGCAGGTCTATTACATCGCGCCGCTGGCGGATCGCGCCTGCCTCAAGCTGCGCGGCACGGTCCGGGACAGCAGTGCCTGCCCGACGCGCAGCGTCCGGAACGGCCGCAGCTTTCATGCCGCCCACTGGCCCCTGCCCGCCAACTGGTTCGCGCCCGGTTTCGACGACAGCGGCTGGCCCCTCGCGCGCGTCTATACCAACGAGACCGTGGGCGTGCGGAACAAGCCGGCCTACACCAACTTCACCGACCTATTCGACGACCCGAAGGCCGACGCCCGCTTCATCTGGACATCGAACCTCGTGCTCGACAACCTCGTCCTGATGCGAAAGCGTGTCGACTGAGGCGGCCCCGTCAGACGATGGTATCGGCGTCGCCCGCGCCGCGTCGGTCGCGCCCGATATCCACCTGGGGGATGTAACCGCGGGCGAAGGCATCGACGATCGACGGCGGTGTCAGGACAATGATGTCCCGTCCGCTCGACGCCCCGATCCAATCATATCCCGCCGGCGACCAGCGATAGAGCGACCGGCGATGGATCAGGCAGGCATCCTTGTAGTCGGGGCCCAGCGCGACCATCGTGCCATCCGGCAGGTCAACCTCGAACAGCCGCCCGCGCAATCGCTCCCGGACCGGTTGGGTCCTCTCCTGGTGCAATATCTTGTCGATATCGCCGGCCGACAGATGCGGGTCGCGCAAGTGCGGCGCCTGGGCACGGAGGAAAGCCTCGCGAAACCTCAGAAAATCCTCGCGGCGGCATTCGGCGCATGGCCGGTGGCCCGCGGCGAAAGCGGTGGCTTCGTCGAGAAAGAAAAGTTCGGTATAGCGCCCCGGCGCCATGATCGTGCGGTGGCGTTCACGGAAATGAAGACGGCAGGTTATCCATGCCCAGGTGGTCCAGCGACGCCGGGTCAGCCGCCGGTTCTCGTCATGCAGGCGCCCCCGATTGCCCATCCAGGCGCCGCGCGCCGGCACCGCGACGATCTTCCCGAAGGGGGTGACCCTGTTCTGAAGCGGCATCCTGTCAGCTCCGGCGCCGGCTGGGCAGCGCATAGCTGCCCGTGACATGGCAAACGGGCGTCTCGTCGCCCAGGGCGAACAGCATCACGTCGCAAACGACCAGCCGCCGGCCCTCCCGGACAACGGTCGCCTCTGCCACCAGCCGCTCCGTCGCCGGGCGGCGCAGGAAATGAAGCGTCATGTCCGACGTCGCGGCGTCGACGCCGTTATCGGATACGGAGATGACCGCGCCATACATGGCGATGTCGGCCAGCCCCATGAGGATCGGCCCGGCGACCGTCCCGCCGCTCCTCAGCATCTCCGGCCGGATCCGGTTCGACACGCGGCAGAAACCCGGGTTCAGTTCTTCCAGGTCCGGCGCCATCCAGGTACCGAACGCCCCCGCTCCCTGCAGCTGGTCGCGGAAACGGGCCTTCGCCGCCTCGATATCAACCCCCGGGGCGGTCATGCGCCGCCCCCGGACGGATGCGTCGTCGACCCCGAAGGGACCGAGTAGGTTCCGGTCGCGTGGCACAACGGCTCGGCTTCGCCGTCCGGGACGATCGTCACGCGGCAGACGAGCAGTCGTCGCCCGGTGCGCAGCGCCCGGGCGCGGGCCAGAAGATCCCTGTCGCGGCTCGCGCGCAGGAAATGCATGGTGAGGTCGGTCGTCAGCGCCATCTTCCCCCTCGGGTACTTGTGGATCGCGAGAAACCACATGGCCACGTCGGAGAGAGCGAACAGGGTCGGGCCACTGACGGTCCCGCCCGGGCGCAGGAACTGGGGATCGAACTTCAAACGCACCGTGACGCTCTCCGTCTCGACCGCCTCCAGCGCAAGATCGAGCGGACCGAGGAAATCTCCCTCGGTCTTCAACAGCGTGTCGAACGTCGCTTGGGTCAGCATCGATGGTCGGACGGACAGGAAGGGAAAGCATCTTCGTCGGAATCGGCGACGGCATCAACTGGAAGGCTGTGAACCGCCTCGCGCCATGCACGGCATCCCCTGCCTTCCCCGCGCCCATCGGCGGGAATGCCGAGCAAGACCGCTATCGGTCCTCCTTGACCTTCTTCCAGCCCGGGCCCGGGTCGAAGCTGACCATCGCGCCGGCCTTTGCGGCGGTTTCCGGGCCCAGATCGGCTTCGTAGACCTGCCCGTCCTGATTGATCATGAAGGACATGACACCCGAGGCGCCATATTTGGCCGGATAGGCCAGCACGGCGAATCCGCCGATCATCTTGCCTTTGACGACATAGTCGTATTGTCCGCCAGGTGCATCCGGCCCCTGCTTTTTCAAGAGCTTGAACCGATAGCCGTGATAGGAACCGGTCTCGTCATCCGTTGCGCTCGCTCCAGGCTTGTACCCTTCGGCTGTCGCCCGGGCGACAAGCGGGCCGAGGGGGCTCAGCGGCTCGCCGGGTGCCGCATGCCAATGCAGCCCGTCGCGCTTGCCCTTGCCGCTCCTGAACTTCGCGGCATAAGTGCGCAGCCCGTCCCCGTCCCGATCCGCGTTCGCGTAATCGTGCTGTGCATCGGCAATCGCCCTGATGACCTGAATGGTATTGAGCTCGTTCTCACCGATCCGGCGAGCGAGGATTTCCTCCCGCCCCTGTTCCGGATCGAAGGCCCATCCCGCAGCCGACTTCACGATGGGAAAGGCAAAGGGGTAATCGTCGTCCCCGATGACGAGAGTGGCCCTGTCGGCCCCCGTCATTTCGATCTTGTGCTTCCGCTCATAGTCGGCGACGAAATTTGCCCGGGCCCGCGCGTCCTGAACCTTGTCGCCCGTCAATATCCACCGTTTCGTCGCCGGCCCCAGGACCGCGAGAATGGCATTCGTGTCTCCGGATTTCGCTGCCGAGATCAACGCGGCCGCTGCCACCGCCGGTGACGTGAAGGTCCTTGGCGCCTGTTGCGCAACGGCGTTGGGCGCCTGGAGGGCGACCAGGGTCACGAACAGTGCCACGGATAGGGCCGCAACCCGGACGAGTTCCGATAAGGGCTTCATTATGCTTCTCCACATGACGGAAATTCCAGCCAGAACCGCTTGCGATCAACGACGTCCGGCGCCGCCCCGATGCCCACCACCGCCGCGGTGACCCCCGCCGCGGTGCGACTGCGCGGACCTGCGGCTGGACCTGCCCCGCTCGCTGTACTGCCTGACCTGTCGCCCCGAGCCGACATTCTTGAACGCGGGCGGTTGCCGGTTGCCATTGGACGTCCGGTGGGATGTCCCGTGGGAATTCCCGTGGGAATTTCCGTGCCGCGTCTTGTTGCCCGGGTTGCCGGAGCCCGGCTTCGGCCGGTTCGCGGTCGAGCCGTGATGCCCGGGCTTGGACCCGGTGCCGGGGCGTTTGGCGTTGCCGTGCGCGGGCTTGCCGCCACTGTGCTTCCCTGTCCCAAGGTTGTGGCGATCGCGTTCCGCCCGGCCGCGATACTGATCGCGCGCCCGTTCCCGGGCGTCGTTGCGGCCCTTGCCATATCGGTTGGCAACGGTCCGGTTGCTGTAGGCAACGCCCCTGCGGTGGACGCTGTTGTGCGTCCAGTGATTGTTGGTGATGTGGGTGCTGTTATAGCTGTTGTAGCGATTGACGTTGATGTTCACGTCACGGCGGCCCCAGTCGAAACTGCCCCAGAGCGCGCCGCCAACCGCGAGGCCTGCCCCGAACCAGAGGGCCCGGGAGGCCACATAGCCCGGCGGGTACCAGGCAACCGGCGGATAGGCGGGATAGGCCCATGTCCCATAGACGACCGTCGGATTATAGGCGGGCACGTAGATGACCTGGGGGTCCGCCGGCTCGATCACGATGACCGTTTCCTTTGCACCCTGGGGATTGGTGACGGTCTTCTCCTCGACCTTCTGCTGCTTCGTGGTTTTGAGATTGCCCTCCTTCTCGGCCTTTGCACGGAGGGTCTGGACAGCGGCAAGCACCTCTTTCTGCTGCGCGAGGAAGGCGTCGCCCAGTTGCTGTGTCCAGCTCAGCTTGTCATTCATCATCTTGAGGACGTCCGGGAAGGACGCGAGCGACTTGACGCTGGGATCCCACTGCTGCTTGGCCATCGCCGCCTTGAGGTCGTCGCCCTTGACGCCGGGGTTCGCCTGAACCCAGCGTTCGGCCTCAACGACTTCCAGGGGATAGGTCGCGGCCATCAGGATTTGCGAGACGAGGGCGTCCGGATAAAGCGCGATGGGCGCCACCAGACTCTCGATCTGCCCCTCGGTCAGCGGTTTCTTGTTCTCTTCGGCAGAGGCGGAATATGTGCCCCCACACGCCCCCCATATGGCGATCGCCAGCACCGCGATCAGCCGCCGCGCACCTCGCGGCGAAGCAACTAGTCTCATCATCACACTCCCCAGGAAGCAGCGCGCGGAAGGAGTCGCCGCGCGACCTTGCCCCTATCTTTTAACCGCCGAAGGTTTCCCAAGTATTGATTCCCGCGATCAAAGGCGACGATCTGCTCGGGGGGAGCGGGAGACGAAATAGTGGGCATGCTCTCCCTTCATCGCCCGGACAATGTAGACAACACCGTAATTCTTGCCTTCATCTGACCGCAAAGGTGCACTTGCAGATAGGCGAGATCGCGATACAGCGGAAAGACATTCCGCAGACGGTAGTTCTCGCAGGATTTTCGGTTCCTCAGCGTGAGGAACGCCCCGAACGGCTCCAGGGTCAAGCCACGCGTGGCGCGCTGCACCCGGATGGCCGCCCCACGCGGAATGAACCGGACCGCTCCCCTCGTTCTATCGGTAGACAGTTCATTTCGCGTAAGCGGCGGTCCATCGCCGGCCGCCGGCCGGTTCAACGAGCTGCTGGGCGTGTTTGGCCAAAGCGTTCCCGCAAGACACGTTTCAGGACTTTCCCGGACGGGTTGCGTGGCAGGGCGTCGACGATCTCGAGGCTCTTCGGGACCTTGAAGCCTGCCAGACGTTCCCGCGCGAAGGACTGCAGTGCCAACAGATCCAGCTGTTCACCGGGCACCAGGACGGCGACCGCCTTGGGTGCCTCGCCCCAGGTCGGGTCGGGGACGCCAATGATGGCGATATCCGCCACCGCGGGATGATCGAACAGCGCGCTCTCGATCTCCGCCGGATAGATGTTCTCCCCACCGCTGATAATCATGTCCTTGATGCGGTCCTGGATATAGAGATACCCGTCCTCATCCAGTCGCCCGGCGTCGCCGGTATGGAACCAGCCATCGCGGATCGCGTCGGCCGTTGCCTCCGGCCGGTTCCAGTAGCCGGCCATTACCTGGGTCGAGCGGCAGACAACCTCCCCCACCTCCCCGACCGGCAGCGGCGTGCCGTCCGGGCCGACGATGCGCAACTCGACATCGCCCCAGGGTATGCCGCAGGACGCCATCCGCGCGCCGCCGTCGGGATCGTGATCGGCGGGCGGCAGCCAGGTCACCGCCCCCGTCGTCTCCGTCAGCCCATAGAGCTGGATGAAGCGGCAGCCGAAGACCCGGAGCGCCCGGCGGAGCACGTCTTGCGCGATGGGCGAGGCGCCATACTCGATCAGCTCCAGCCGTGAGAAATCGCGCCCCCCGACCCCCGGTTCCTGGAGCATGAACTGGATGACCGCCGGCACCATGAAGGTCTTCGTTACACCTTCCCCTTCGATCAGACGCAGGATGTCCGCCGGTACGACATCGGGCAGGATGACGTTCCGGCACCCGACCGAAAGACCGAGAAAGGCCCAGCCCGCGCCCGCGATGTGGAAGAGCGGCATGCACACCAGGCTCGTGTCGCCGCCGTGCCAGGCCGGCCCGACGGAAGACCCGGCCGCTTCCAGCGCCGACACGTTCCGGTGGGTCGTCTCGACCCCCTTGGGATGACCGGTGGTGCCGCTGGTGTACATCTGCACCGCGACATCTTCCGGTCCGATGGCGATGCCGGGGTCGAGCGCATCGGCCGTGTCGCACCAGTCCGCGAATGCCGGCCAGTCGCCGATCTCGTCCTCCAGGGCGACGACCTCCCGCACGGTCTCGAAACCGTCCGCGAGACCGCCCAGAAGCTCGGCATGATCGGCGTCGACGAACAGGATCTCGGCCCGGGCGTCGTTCACGATGAAGGCGATTTCCGGCGGCGCCAGCCGGAAGTTGATGGGTACGAGGACCGCACCGATTCGCGCCGCGCCGTAGAGAATTTCGAAGAAACGGTCGCTGTTCTTCGCCAGCAGGGCGACCCGTCCGCCCCGTCCCACACCCGCGCGCAACAGCCTCTGGGCGACCCGGTCGGCCGTGCTGTCGAGCGCCGCATAGGTCGTGCGCCGGTCTTTGAACACGAGCGCCTCGGCATCCGGTCTTTCGGAAGCCCAACGCCGCAGGGTCACGCCCAGCGTTCCGGCCGGCCCGCCGGTTTCCGTCGCGTTGCCGTTTCCTGTCATGCCGCCTCCCGCCGGCTGTTTTCGGCTACGCTACGCGCGCCGGCGGCCGGTTTCAATTTTCGGGTGTCTGGCCTATATTTTCGCTTCCTGAGAGTGCGGAGACAGAGATGAGCGCCGTTGCCCAGCATGCGGAGGAATCCGCGCCGATCCTCCTGAGAGAGGACGACCGCGAAACAGGTGTTGCGACCCTCACCTTGAACCGTCCCGGTGCCCTAAACGCGCTGTCCATGGACCTTATGCATGCCCTCCAGGCAGAGCTCGAGGCGCTGGCCGACGACAGGGCGATCAAGGTTGTCGTCCTGACCGGCGCCGGTCGCCTTTTCTCCCCTGGCCACGACCTCAAGGAAATCCGCGCGAATCCGGGACCGGAGACGAACAAGCGCCTGCTCGATACGTGCAGCCGCATGATGATGTCGATCCAGAAGCTTCCCCAGCCGGTGATCGCGCGCGTCCAGGGGCCGGCCTATGCAGCCGGCTGCCAACTCGTCGCCAGCTGCGACCTCGCCGTTGCCGTCGACAGTGCGACCTTCTGCACACCGGGCGTGAATATCGGCCTTTTCTGCTCGACGCCGATGGTCGCCATTTCGCGGACGATCGGCCGCAAGCAGGTCATGGAGATGCTTCTGACCGGCGATGCGATCGACGCCGAGACGGCGCTCGCGTGGGGGCTTGTCAACGCGGTGGTCCCCGCCGAGAGGCTCGACGACGCCGTACGCGACATGGCGGAAAAGATCGCCTCGAAATCCTCCTACACCGTCTCGATCGGAAAGGAGGCCTTCTACCGCCAGAACTTGCCCAACTTGACCAACTTGCTCGCCACCGTTCTCGTCTTTGCCATCGTCATCTACTTTCAAGGTTTCCGTGTCGACTTGCCAATCAAGTCGGCTCGCTTCCGTGGCCAAACGAGCTCGTATCCGATCAAGCTCTTCTACAC
>CAYGKX010000170.1:0-327 GCA_964350225.1 uncultured Rhodospirillaceae bacterium
GCGTCGTCGGTGGGGTTCGCGCCCGGCCAGCCGCCCTCGACATAGTCGACGCCCAATTCGTCCAGCATCTCCGCGATTACCTGCTTGTCATGCACGGAGAAATTGACGCCCTGGGTCTGGGCGCCGTCGCGCAGGGTCGTGTCGAACAGATAGACGCGGTTGTCGTTCTCGGTCACGGGGTTAGGGCCGGTTTTGGAATGGTGGGCGACGCTGAGTGGACGATACGACAGGCGATGTCAAGGGTGCGGCGCCGGGGCCCGATGACGCAGGGCAGGGGGTCAGGTCCGGGGCTCCATCGGACCGCAGGCCCAGGCAAGGAGGCGCATG
>CAYGKX010000170.1:337-789 GCA_964350225.1 uncultured Rhodospirillaceae bacterium
GCGACCCCCAGCATCGCGATGCCTGTCCAAAAGAAGGGACGTCGGTCTGCGGGACGGACGAAAAGGTTGGCGAGCCTGGCGGCGACAGGCGGGGCGTAGATTTGCGGCGCCACATAGACGCACCAGACGACGATGGCGTCCCAGAAGGGGTCCGGGGGGCCGTCGGTGCCCAGGGCGGAGAGCAGGGCCATGGTGCCGAAGAGCCCGACGCCATACAGCGCCGCGAACAGCGCCATGCTGTAGAGGATCGCGGCCAAGGGCCGGTGGCGCCAGGTCGGTCGCGTCTTCATTTATCCAACCGCCAATTCCTGACACGGCGTTCCGGAACATGTAAATATTATTGAAAGACAATAAATTAGAGAACGCTCTTGAACGCGTTCGTGATGGGATAGCGGCGATCCTTCCCAAAGGCCCGTCGGGTCAGCTTGACACCGGGTGGCGCCTGCCGGCGC
>CAYGKX010000170.1:799-1773 GCA_964350225.1 uncultured Rhodospirillaceae bacterium
GGTTGTCCGCTCGTGGCCCCGGGCGACAATTTCGTCCAGTCCCTTCTCCCCTTCGATCAGGCAGCGCAGGATGTCGTCCAGTACGTCGTAGGGCGGCAGGCTGTCCTCGTCCTTCTGGTCGGGCTTGAGTTCGGCCGACGGCGGCTTGGTGATGATCCGTTCCGGGATCACCCGCCCGGCCGGGCCCAGCGCGCCGTCCGGCCGGGTCTGGTTGCGCCAGTCGGACAGGCGGAAGACGTCCGTCTTGTAGACGTCCTTCAGGACCGAGTAGCCGCCGCACATGTCGCCATAGAGCGTCGCGTAGCCGACCGACATCTCCGACTTGTTGCCGGTCGACAGCACCATATGTCCGAACTTGTTGGAGATCGCCATGAGGGTGATGCCCCGGGCGCGGGCCTGTATGTTCTCCTCCGTCGTGTCGGCCCCGCGTCCCTCGAAGATCGGCCCCAGCATCTCGCCGAAGGCGCCCATCGCCGGTTCGATCGATACGGTGTCGAGTCTCGCGCCGAGCATTTCGGCGCAGGCCGCCGCGTCCTCCAGGCTCTCCTGCGACGTGTAGGGGGAGGGCATCATCACGGTCCAGACCTTGTCTGCCCCCAAGGCGTCGACGGCGACGGCGGCTGAGAGAGCGGAATCGATACCGCCCGACAGGCCGATGGCGACCCCCGGAAAGCCGTTCTTGGTGACGTAGTCGCGCAGTCCCAGAACCATCGCCTGATACATCGCGTCCAGGCCGTTGCCGACCGTCTGGATCTCGCCCGCCGTCAACCGCCATCCCTCGGCACTCCGCTGCCAGACCGTTGGCAGGACGGCCGCGCGCCATGCCGGGGCCTGGGCCGCGAGGGTGCGGTCGGCATTCAGCGCGAACGACGCGCCGTCGAAGACAAGTTCGTCCTGGCGGCGCATCCGGTTGACGTAGAACAGCGGTAGTCCGGTCTCCGTCACCCGGGCGACGGCGAGGTTCAGGCGCTGGT
>CAYGKX010000170.1:1783-8415 GCA_964350225.1 uncultured Rhodospirillaceae bacterium
TCCATCTCGAAGGGCGAACCATTGAGGACGACCAGCATTTCCGCCCCGGATTCCTCCAGGCATTCCGCAACCTCGCCGGTCCACATGTCCTCGCAGACCATGACTCCCAGCCGGACACCCCGGAAGTCGACGGGGCCGGGCAGTCCACCCGCCGCAAAGACCCGCTTCTCGTCGAAGACGCCGTAATTCGGAAGGTCGTACTTGTGGCGAACCGCGGCGATTTCTCCACCGTCGAGCAGAAGGGCGGAGTTGTGGAGTTTTCCGCCGTCCCGCCAGGGGGCGCCGATCAGGAGGGCCGGGCCGCCCGCTGCCGTTTCGCCGGCGAGTGTCTGAACCGCCGCCTCGATCTTTTCCTGAAAGAAGGGTTTGAGGACGAGGTCCTCGGGCGGATAGCCGGAGACAACCAGTTCGGTGAAGACGACGAGGTCCGCGCCCTCCCGCGCCGCCTCCTCCCGCGCTGCACGAATAAGCGCGATGTTGCCATCGATGTCGCCCAGGGTAGGGTTCAACTGGGCGAGGGCGATCAAGAGCTGGTCTGTCATGGGGAGTCCGGTCCGTGTCGCGTCGCCGGTCGGTCCCTCGGGCATTTCCCCGTCGGCGCCGGCGTCTCCAGCAACTTGCGCATCGTCCGACGCCTGTCAAGGCGACCGTGCTGCGTGCGGCGGGCAGTTGTGAGCCCGTTACGGACGACAGCGCCTCATAGAATGGCCATAATCGCCCGATATCGATGACTTCCCTCCGGATACCAAGGGACGCCAGATGGCTCGATGCCTCCGACGCCCGTCGCCCCTCCAACTGCTGATTGCCGCGGTCATGCTTGTCCCGGCGCCGGCATGGGCCGACGCCCCCAAAATGACGATCCTGGAATATGGCCTCTTCGAGGGCCGGGTTACGCGGACGGTGCCGCTGCCCAAATCGGTCAGCGGCCGGATGAACCTGCTGGCCGGCGTGCGCCTAAAGAAAAGGACCGATCAGGTACTTGGTATGCTCGGGCGTAGCTTCGGCATGCGCTATCGCCTGACCGGGATACGGCCGGGCGACCGTATCGTCATCCGCACCCAGCATCCGCCCCTGAAACACCCGAAGACCGGGCGGACGATGGACTACAGCGAGCGAGAAGTGGTCGTCTCCCGCAACGGCGAGGTGCGCTACACCGGATACAGTTTCGACCACAGATACGAGCTTGCCGAGGGGATATGGAAGTTCCAGATCCTGTATAATGGAAAGGTGTTGGGCGAGCAGAAGTTCAACGTTCGCATTCTCTTGAACTGACGGCGTGTCGTGGCGCGGAAACTCGGGCTATACATCGGTATTATTTGGTTAACGCTGGCCGCCGGCGGCCCGGCGCGCGCCGATATGAACGGGTCGTTATCGGCCTATGGGCGATATGTCACGGAGCCGACGGGCCAGCTTCTCAAGGAACCCAAGACCGCTTCGGGCGTGATTGCGCCGGTCCGAACCCACCGGCTGGTCGCCAAGACGGACACAATCTTCGGGCAGCTCGACCGGACTTTCGGTCTCGAAGTCTTGCTCGAGGGGATGCCGGCTCCCAGCGTGAAACTGACAATCCGGACACGGCATCCGGCCCTGACCAACCCCAAGGACGGCAAGACGACGAAGGTCAGTCAGTATGACTGGACGGTCAGCGGCCCGGGGCCGCATTTCTTCGGCTTCTCCTTCGACCGGACCTGGGAGATCGCCGAGGGAGACTGGACGATCCAGGTCCTCTACGACGGCCGCGTGTTGACACAAAAGCGGTTCAAGGTCGTCGTGCCGCTGAACTGAACCCGGCCCGTGCGCCGCACCGGCGGCCAGACCGTTCCAAAGCGAAAGAGCTCAATGTCCCGTTTCATCAAGACACTCGCCGCCACCGCACTGATCGCCGCCGTCGCCGCGCCGGGCGCTGTTCGCGCCGCGTCCGAGATTGTCGTTCAGGACTACGGCATTTACGAAGCGCAGGTCACGGGCCAGGTGAACGCCCCCCAGGACATCAGCCGCCAGCGCAATATCGTCTCCAACGTCCGGCTGATCCGGCAAACCCGGAAGCTCGCCGCCTATCCCGGGCGCAGCTTCGGTTTCCGCTTCAAGATCACCGACCCCTCGCTGCTCGGCAAGCGCCTCATCCTGCGCACCCGCTTCCCGAAGATGACCAATCCGGAGACCGGTGCTTCCTCGACGGGACAAACACGCGAATTCCTCGTCTCCACCCTCAACTCCGTCCAGTATGACGGCTACCGCTTCGACTACCGCTGGGAAATGGCGGAAGGGGAGTGGAGCTTCGAGATCATCCACGACGGCAAAGTGCTGACCAAACAGAGCTTTAAGGTTATCGTGCCGCTTAACTGATCCGTCGCCCGTTCACGTCCTCGCCCTGCCGCCGGAACCCGCGGCAGGCAGCCGACAGGAGCCCATCCTTGAACCCAATCGCCCCCATCGCCAAGAGTGCCCGTCGCGCCGGCCGGGCGCGGGCCGCCATACAGGCGCTGTGTCTGTCCCTCAGCCTCGCGGTCCCCGCTGCCGCCGCGGCCCAGACCGCGCGGCCGACCGCGAACGCCACGGCCCAGGCGGAGATCGTCGATTACGGCATCTACGACATGACGGTCACGGGCTATGTGCCGGCGCCGCAGGACGTGGCACAGTCGCGCTTCACGGCGTCGAACGTCCGGCTGGCGCGCAAGACGACCAAGATCCTCGCCCAGCCGCATCTCGCCTTCGGCATCCGCTACCGCATTACGGATCCCGCGCTGATCGGCGAAACGGTTACCGCGCGCGTCGTCTTTCCCAAGATGACCAACCCCAAGACCGGGCAAAGCGCGACCAGTGTGGAAACGCGCCTGACGGTGCCGGCCACGGGCGAGACCCTGACGGATTTCTTCCGCTTCGACTATCGCTGGGAGATGGCGGAGGGAAACTGGGCCTTCCAGATCGTCCATAAGGGGAAGGTGATCGCCGAAAAGCGCTTCAAGGTGATCCTCGGGCTGAATTGATGCGGACCGGCCCGCGCCGATCGGTTTCCCGGCTTCGCTCGACTATCCGGCACGCCATGCCGGTTGCGCGTTCCGCCATTGTCTCCATTGCCGTCGCAGCCAGCGCCGTCGCCGGCGTCGCCGCCGGGCCGGTCCTCGCCGAGCCGCGCGTGCGAATCGCCGACTATGGCCTCTACGAGGTCAAGCGCAGCGGCAGGGAGGTCGCGGCCAAGCGCACCCTGACCGGCTCCGTCAAGATCGTCTCCACCATGCGGCTGACCCGCAAGACCGACAAGGTCCTGGCCCAGCTCGGCACCAATTTCGGCCTGCGCATCGACCTGCTCGGCTTCCCGTCGGGCCCGGTGACCCTGACGATCCGAGCCAGGCACCCCAGGGTCACCAACCCCGAAACGGGTGTGACCCGTGCCGTCAGCGAATATGACTGGCAGGTCGTCGGCCGCCGGAACCTCTATTTCGGCTACGGCATCCGAAAGCGCTGGCACATCAACGAGGGGGTCTGGACCGTACAGGTCCTCTATCGCGGCAAGGTCCTGGCGCAGAAGCGGTTTGAACTGATCGTACCGCTGAATTGAGCACGCCTACGCATCATCGAACTCCTTGGCCCATTCGAAACAGGCCTTTTGTTGTTCTCTGAGAAACGATTTCGCGTTCGTAGGTTCGTACCCGAGGGCAGTCGCGGCCTCAATGAAGCCTGCGAGCGTTGCATTTTCCATTTCCCCAGAAGCGACGTTCTGCTTGTTCACGATGATTGCACTCAACATCGGCCAACCATGGCTGTGTGCCTTCTTTACCAACAGCCATAGGTGTGCGTTCATCGGGTATCGGACGGCATTCCATGCTGCGTTGTTCGCCCGTGCGACGTCCGCATAGGATATGAATTTTTCTTGCGCGGCAGCTTTGCGGACGAGCGCAAATGTTTTTTCAAAGTGGAGCAGATTGGAGTTTCGGCGATTTAGTTCCGCAAGCGCTTCCGCGTATGCAGGCTTATCAAACGCGTGTTTCTGCTCGTGGTTATGTATCAGGGTGCGCAGTTCTTCATCAGAAAGCTTTATGACGTTCATCGAACAACTCTTTGTTGGAACAAGGCTGTTTCGAAAACGAATAGACGAGAATTCCTGATTTTAAAATGCGAAATTGGTATATGTGCAAATACTAAGGAGGGGTGCTGATCGCTCACCCGCCGGAGCAGTGCTTCACCTTCTGCGACATCACCTGAACCTTGCCGGCGAGGACGCCTTCAAGGGTCGCCTTGGTCGCCTGGAAGACGCGGGCGAAGGCGGGCTGGGTCGCGGCCCATTCCGACAGCTTGATGAGGTCCGCCTTCACGGCGGGGATTGCGCCGCAGGTGCAGATCTTGCCGGGCCCCTTGGAGGTGTGGCGGAAGCCGTCCATGGCCCGGGCCATCCAGCCGGGCAGCTGGTTCACGCTCTGCAGATAGAGCGGACGGTCCTTGAGCGCGCCCCGGAGGCGCTGAACCCGTGTCAGCGTTCCGACCCAGTCGTAGGTGCCGAATTTCACGCAGCCGCCATAGTCCCAGGTCCGCTCGATCCACGGCGCCGCCTTGAAGTCGCCTCCGAACAGCGCGCTGTAGTTCGACCAGTAGAGCCTGTCCGTTGTGTCGCCCAGCGCCGCCTTTGTTCGAAAGGCCTCCATGTCGACCTCGAAATACTCGAACTCGATGACCGATCCGCGAAAAGCGGGCAGGAACTTCGGGATCGTCGACTGGACCTGGACATGCAGCCGGTCAGCCGCCTTGCCGGTGGAGCGCTCGACGGCCCGCCGGAAGGTTTCGGCCAGCGCGCTCTCGACCTCTTTGCCGAGGGCCAGCGCGGCATAGAGGCTGCCGCCGTCGCGGGCACAGACCTGGCGCCAGGCGGCCCGGTAGCGGCGGATCAGTGCGCTCTGCGCGGGGGTGACGGACATTGGCGCCTTGAACGCCGTCGGTGTGCGGGCGGCGACGCAAGGGTCCGGCGCGCCCTGGGCCCGGGCGCCGCCGGGCGCCAGGCTGGAGACGAGGACCAGGGCGGCGACGGCGGCGCGACGGGCGGGCGTCATCATGTCATTTCCTCAAAAGGAACTCGCGGCCGATCTTCACACTGACCTTGCCGTCATACTCGATGATGTCGGCGGTTGCGTAGGTTTCGTGCCAGTTGTCCGGCAGGAAGGACCCGGTGCCGATGGCATCGATCGGCGCCTCGGCGATGGCCATGACCCGGCATTTGGCGGGCGTGAATCCCGACGAGGCGACGATCTTGACCTTGGCGAACCCCGCCTCGTTCAGGCGCTACCCCAAGTGCCAGATGGCGGAAGCGGCGCCCCCGGCGCCGACCAGGTAGCGCAACTCCGTTTCGCTGCGATAACCGCGGATCGAATGCGGCGCGTTCCGGTCGAGAACGGCATAGGCCCGGGTGGGGTCGAGTTCCTCCATGTAGCGGCTGCCGGGAACGTCGACCCGGACGGACAGCTTCCCCTCGCGGGCAAGCTCCGAAAAGGCGCGGCAGACCTCCAGCGAATCCGTGACCTCCCTGCCGTAATAATCGACAAGAACGGTCAGGTCTTCTTCGGGATAGGCGGCGTGGAACATCTCCGCGGCACGGAGGGTGGAGCCGGCATACCCGATTATCGCGTGGGGCATCGTGCCGAGCCCGCGGTCCCGCCCGAAATAATGCGAGGTCGCGTCGGTTGCATTGCCGGCGAAGCCGATCGCCCCAACCTTGCGCCGGGCCCGTTCGGAACCGACCGAGGCGGCATAGGCCATGGCCTCGGCCATGCCGATGGAGGCGCAATGGCGGGCATCGAAGGCGAGGAAGGCGACCTTCGGCAGTTCCACGCACATCGTGAAGGCATTGTAGGCGGCGACGCAGGGGGCGCCCAGCTTCTGCAGGAAGATGGTCTCGAGATCGACCAGATGCTCGAAGGAGCCGGAGAGATACATGATCGGCTCGCCGGCGCCGACCCATTTGCCCTCGTCATACATGAGCTCGATATCGAACTCGACGCCGCGAGCGGCGGCAACCTGTTCCAGCCATTCGATCATCAGGCGCGGCGCCGACACCACCGGACGCCGCATGAAGATGGCGTAGGTGACCCGCTTGTCGCCGAAATGCTGGACGATGCCCTTGGAGCGGTTGAAGTAGGTATCGGTCCAGACGCCGACGTCTTCCGACACCGGCAGCATGTTGACCGACCCGCCGTTGGGCGCCTGTTTGGGCGGGTTCTGCTCGTTCATGGCTGGACCCCCCTTTCGTCCGTCCGTTGATTACTGCGCGGCTGCCGCGACCCGATCGGCCGTCGGTCCCAGTTCGGCCTTCAGCCCCTCGGCGATCAGGAATGCCAGTTCGATGGCCTGGCTCGCATTCAGGCGGGGATCGCAATGGGTGTGGTATCGGTCGCCCAGCCGGTCCTCGGTGATCGCCTGGGCGCCGCCGATACACTCGGTGACGTCCTGGCCGGTCATCTCGAAATGAACGCCGCCGGGATAGGTGCCGAGCGAATGGTGGACGGCGAAGAAGCCCTTCACCTCCTGCAGGATCCGGTCGACCGGCCGGGTCTTGAAGCCGCTCGACGCCTTGATCGTATTGCCGTGCATCGGGTCGCAGGACCACACGACGGTACGGCCCTCGCGCTTCACGGTTTCGACCAGTG
>CAYGKX010000171.1:0-3688 GCA_964350225.1 uncultured Rhodospirillaceae bacterium
TCGATCGTTTTCGGCGTCCTCCTCTATGCGGTCGACCTTCGGTCGATGACCCTGCACCGGCTCGAACACACGTCTGTCGGCGGCATTCTCTTCGTCGGCCTCGCCCAGGTTCTGGCGCTGATCCCGGGCACCAGCCGCTCAGGCATCACCATGACCGCGGCGCGCTTTCTGGGATACGAACGATCCGATGCCGCGCGCCTCTCGATGCTGCTGTCGATCCCGACGATCCTCGGCGCGGGCGTCCTCGCCGGAAAGAAACTGCATGACAGCGGCAACGCCGCCCTCGGCATCGACGCGCTGATCGCGGCCGGCCTGGCTTTTGTCTCCGCCCTTCTCGCCATCGCCGTCATGATGGCCTGGCTGCGCCGCGCCAGTTTCACGCCCTTCGTGATCTACCGGGTGCTGCTGGGCCTTTTCATTCTCTATCTGCTCTATATCGCCGACGTGAAGCTGCCCGTCGCGGCGTAGCGCTGCCGGGCCTCACTCGCTCAGGCGGTGGCCTGACCGCCGGACAGTTTCGCGGCCCGCATCTCGGCCGTTGCCTGACGCAGGATTTGCGCGGCCGACCACAGGAAGAGACCGGCCATAAGCGCCGCCACGACGAGGTCGGGCCAGGCGCTTTCCAGAAGATAGACGCCGCCGGCCGCTACCATAACGCCCACATTCCCGATTGCGTCGTTCCGGCTGCACAGCCAGACGGAGCGGACATTCGCGTCGCCGTCCCGGTAGCGCAAAAGGACGAGGACGCTCGCGAGGTTGGCGGCCAGCGCGAGGAAGCCGACGGCGCCCATGACCCCGGCATGGGGCACGCCCAGGATCAGGACCTGGTAAGACGTCCAGCCAAGTACCCAAAGCCCCATCGCCGCGAGGCTGACCCCCTTCACAAGCGCCGCCAGCGCCCGCACCCGGAGGGACATGCCGAGGACCAGCAGGCTGATGCCATAGGTCAGGGTGTCGCCCAGAAAGTCGAGCGCGTCGGCCTGGAGGGCCTGGGAGCCGGACAGCGCCCCCGCCGTCATCTCCACGGCGAACATCGTCGCGTTGATCGCGATGACGATCCACAAGGCGCGGCGAAAGCCCCGCGACATTCCGTCGAACTTGGGTTGGGTCGTGCAGCAGCTGCCGGACATGCGGTCCCGCCTCTCGATTTCACTCGGGCTGCATCTCATCTACTCCCTACAGCGACTGTAGGTTCAAGGGGTAAATCGATGGCCGAGACCTTCTCGATCGGACAGGTGGCGCGGGCGACCGCCTGCAAGGTCCAGACGATCCGCTACTACGAGGAGATCGGCCTTCTGCCGCAGCCGGTACGCACGGCCGGTAACCAGCGTGTCTACCGGCAGGCCGACATCGACCGGCTGGCCTTCATCCGTCATTCCCGGGACCTGGGGTTTCCGCTGGAGGCGATCCGCGACCTGCTGAGCCTGTCGGACCGGCCGGACCGCTCCTGCGAGGCGGTGGACGGGATCGCCCGGGCGCAGCTCGACGCGGTCGAGGGGCGCATCCGCCGGCTGGAGGCGTTAAGGGCGGAGCTGGCCCGGATGATCGAGCAATGCCGGGGTGGCACGGTCGGGACCTGCCGGGTGATCGAGGTGCTGAGCGACCACGACCTCTGCGGAGGCGAGCACGGCGCGGGCCCCGAGGCGACGCCGCCGGCGATGGGCGACTAGGGCACGCGTCGCCCGCCCTCAGGCGTGGCGAGGATCCTTGAAGCGGCCGCCCTTGCGGTAGGCATCCATATAGGTCGGCAGAAGCGCCTCGAGCAGTTTGGGCGCGATGCCCAGCGCGTCGAGCCCCGCCGCGTCCTCGGCCACCAGATTGTCCTCTTGAAGGAGGATGATCATGTCCCGGGTGATCGGCGGGTTCGGCAGGGGCGAGGACAGGGCGGCCATGATCCGGGCGACCCATATGGGCGTCGGGATCAGAAGCCGGTTGAGGCGCGTCTCGGCCATGATCATCTCGATGATCCGGCGATAGCTGTAAACCCGCGGGCCGCCCAGCTCGAAACTCTTTCCCGCCGTCGCCGGGTCGTGGAGCACCGCCATGGCCGCGTCCGCCACGTCGCCGACATAGACCGGCTGCACCTTGGTCGCGCCGCCGATCACCGGCAGGGCCGGCGCCCACTGCGCCATCCGCGCGAACAGGGTCGTGAAATGATCGCCCGGGCCGAAGACGACGCTGGGCTTGAGGAAAGACACGCCCGGGAAGGCGGCGGTGACCGCCTCGTCCCCCTCGGCACGGGCGCGGACATAGGCGCTGTCGCTGTCCTTCGTCGTGCCGACGCCGGACATGTGGACCAGCCGCTGGACCCCGGCCGCCGTCGCCGCCTCGGCGACGTTCCGGCCGCCCTCGACGAACATCTTCTCGAAGCTCGACTTGCGGCTCGCGACATATTGGCTTGTGGCGTTGACGACGATGTCGACGTCGCGGACCGCCGCCTCGACCGAGGCGCGGTCGCGCAGGTCGGCATAGGCGGGGACGACCTGCCCGACGGCGCCCATGGGCTTCAGGAAGAGCGCGCCTTCGGGATCGCGCACCGCGACCCGGACGACGGTGCCCTCCGCCGCCAGCCGCTTGACGATCTGCCGCCCGATGAAGCCGGAGCCCCCGAATACCGTCGCGCGCGAAAAGGCCATGGGTACGGTCCCCTTGAAGGCCCGGCCGGAGGGCCCGGCGCGGGCGAACATACGTAAGCGTTTCCTAGCTTCTGCCGACCCCGAATTCAAGACGGCGGCGGCAATCGGCTCAATCGGTGGCGGCCGCCGCGAGGGGTGTTGACAACGCCCCGCGCACTATATAGGGAATCGCGCCTCGCGGGCGGCGGACCTTCTTCGAAAAAGGATGCCGCCGTCGGCAGGGAAAGGCGCCCAGGTGGCGGAATTGGTAGACGCGCAGGTTTCAGGTACCTGTGGCCGCAAGGCCGTGGAAGTTCGAGTCTTCTCCTGGGCACCATGCCTTCCCTCGGGTCCCGTCAAGGGGCCCCTACAGATCCCCCAATCCGAGACATGCGTCCTGCAGGGCGAAGGCTTCGCCGGGCATAACCGGATCCTTCGACAGGCTCCGGATGAGGGGAGGCGTGTTTTTACCACAAGGCCCTACACTCACCCTGAGCCTGTTGAAGGGTCGGATGACGGCCCCCGGGACAACTTGACGAGCCCATGACCGATCCCCGCCAGAACATCCATCTCCATGTCGGCGACCTGCCCGGCGACGTGACCTTCGCGGGCTCGGTCGCGATCGACACTGAGACGATGGGCCTCAACCCGCACCGCGACCGCCTGTGCCTCGTCCAGATGTCGGGCGGCGACGGGGTCTGCCATCTGGTGCAAATTCCGCGGGGCCACACCGACGCGCCGAATCTGAAAGCGCTTCTCGCCGATCCCGCGGTCCTGAAGATCTTCCATTTCGCGCGTTTCGATGTGGCCGCGTTGCTCAATCATTTCGGCGTGGCGACCGCGCCGGTCTGGTGCACCAAGATCGCCTCGCGCCTCGTCCGCACGATGACGGACAGGCATGGCCTGAAGGACCTGTGCAAGGAGATCGTCGGCGTCGACATCTCCAAGCATCAGCAAAGCTCGGACTGGGGCGCCCTGGAACTGAACGACGACCAGCTCCTCTATGCCGCGACCGACGTCCTCTATCTCCACGAGATCAAGGCGGCGCTGGAGGGCCTCCTCGCGCGCGAGGG
>CAYGKX010000171.1:3765-8375 GCA_964350225.1 uncultured Rhodospirillaceae bacterium
CCAGGCCTGCTACGACTTCCTGCCGACCCGCGCCCGGCTCGACCTCGACGGCTGGCCGGAATTCGACATATTCGCCCACTGATGGCCTCATTCGTCGGCGATGCTGCGACATTCCGGGGCGATTTGCCCCGTTAACGACGTATGGTAGGGTTGAGACGCGGCGCGTTGACGCCTATATGCGCCGCACCATTCGCGCATTCCCGCGCCGGAGTCCGGACGCGGACGACGCGCCGTTTTGAGGGGGGCTGGCGTGGGGCGAACGGGCCGCGGCGCGGCCTGCCGCATGCGACCAGGCCGATTATGCGACGACGGCGAAACGGACGGACGTGACCAAGGCAGCCCAGACCGCGCAATCCCTTGAAAATTCGGACGAGACCGCCGCCGGCAGGATGGAGGCGCTATCGGCCGTCGCGCGCGTTCTCTCGACCGAAGCCAACGGCCTGGGCGCGCTCGAGGCGGCTCTCGACGGCCCGCTCGGCAGCGCGGTTCTCGAAGCGCTTGCCCACATCGAAAGGGCGACCGCGCAGCCGGCTGGCCGGGTGATCGTGACCGGGATGGGAAAAAGCGGCCATATCGCCCGCAAGATCGCCGCGACGATGTCGTCGGTCGGGACGCCCGCCTATTTCGTCCATCCGGGCGAGGCAAGCCACGGGGACATGGGCATGATCACCGATGCCGATGCCGTCATCGCCCTGTCCAATTCCGGCGAGACCCACGAGTTGGGAGACATCGTCGCCTATTGTGCCCGTTTCTCGATCCCGCTGATCGCCATCACCGGCGGTGCGAACAGCACCCTCGCCGAGGCCGCGACGGTCGCCCTCGTCCTGCCGCCGGCGCCGGAGGCCTGCCCGCTCGGCCTCGCGCCGACGACGTCGACCACCCTCGCGCTGGCGCTCGGCGACGCGCTGGCCGTCGCGCTTCTGGAGCGGCGCGGCTTTTCCGCGGACGATTTCCAGGTCCTGCACCCGGGAGGCAAGCTGGGGCGGCGGCTTCTCCGCGTGGCCGACCTGATGCATGCCGGCGCGGAGATGCCTGCGGTCGCGCCGGACACCCCGATGAGCGAGGTGGTGATCGAGATTTCCGCCAAGCGGCTGGGCTGTGCCGGGGTCGTCGACGGGGCCGGAGAACTGGTCGGAATCATCACGGACGGCGACCTGCGCCGGCACATGGGCGCGGATCTCTTCGGCCGCCGCGCGGAAGAGGTGATGACCCGCGACCCGCAGACCGCCCGGCCGGAGATGCTGGCTGCAGAGGCGCTCGGCCTCATGAACAGCCGCAAGATCACCAGCCTTTTCGTGCTGAACGACGGCCGCCCTGTCGGGGCGATCCATATGCACGATCTCCTGCGGGCGGGCGTGGCATGACGATGGACGGCACGGGTGGGGCGCCGCGGCGCAGTGTCGACGATGCCGGCGTCGGCATGGCCAACCGTGTGCGCGAGGTCATGGCCAACGCCGGCGGGACCCCGCCGCGCCGCCGCAAGCCGAGCAGCGCGTCGCGCCGACCGGGCGACGGCTACAGCCGCTTCGTGCGACTGGCGAAGCTTATGCTGCCGGGTATCGCCATCGCCGTCATGGCCCTCGCCCTGCTGTGGCCCAGCCTGCAGCGCACGCGCGACGACGTTGTCAGCAGCGTCAAGTCGACCATCGCCGGGACGAAGTTCGGCAACTTCGTCATGGTCAATCCGAAATACTACGGCGTGGACAAGGAAGGGCGGCCCTTCAAGATCGAAGCCAAGCAGGCCCAGCAGCACGGCCCCAAGGCGACCAAGGTCTCGCTCACCGCGCCGAAGGGCAGTATGACCCTGGCGTCCGGCAACTGGGTCGCCATGTCGGCCAAGGCCGGCGAATACGACCAGAAAACAAAGGTTCTGATCCTGAACGGCGACGTGAACATTTATCACGACGCGAAATACACGTTTAAGACCGACCAGGCGACGATCGACGTCAAGACGAACGAGGCGTGGGGCGACAAGCCGGTGGTCGTGAACGGCCCGAAGGCCGATATCGAGGCGGAAGGCTTCCGCGTCAAGGACAAGGGCAAGACGGTGGTCTTCACCGGCAAGGCAAAGGTTCTGCTGCGCGTCGATAACCAGGATATTGGCGCGATGACCGTCGACGGCAAAAAGGCCGGCGACAAGCCGGGCAAGCAAGGCTCGGCGAAGGGAGGAAGCGAATGATCCGTCGCACCCGTCTGGCCAGTCTTGTGGTGGCCAGTCTCCTCGTGTCCAGTCTGCTCGCTGTTGGCCTGGCGCCGCCCGCAGCCGGGCAGGTCACCGGCACGGCCCGAGGCAACGACCTCCCGGTGCAGATCAGCGCCGACAACGGTGTCGAGTGGCGTCAGAAGGAACAATTCTACCGCGCATCCGGCAATGCGGTCGCCAAGCGGGGCAATTCATCGATCCGGGCCGATACCCTCACCGCCCACTACCGGAAGGGCGCGGACGGCAAGAACAAGATCTGGAAGGTCGTGGGCGCCGGGAATGTCCTGATCGTCAGCGGCGACGACAAGATCACGGGCCAGCAGGCCGTCTACCTGATCGAGCCGGGCGTCTTCACGATCACCGGCAACAACCTGAAGATCGACAATGGAAAGCGGCAGATCACCGCGCGGGACCGCATCGAATATCGTTCCAAGCAGCAGGTCGCCTATGTCGTCGGCAAGGCCAAGGCGGTCGAAGGCAAGCGGACCATCAGCGCGGACCGCTTCGTCGCCCACTTCAAGAAGGGCAAGGGCGGCAAGACCGAGATGAGCAAGGTCGACGCCCTCGGCAATGTCGTCATCATTACCGAGCGCGAGGTCGTTCGCGGCGACAAGGGCGAATTCGACAACGAATCGCGGATCGCGACCCTGACCGGCAACGTTCGTGTCACCAGCGGCGACAACCAGCTGAACGGCGCCAAGGCCATCGTCAATATGAAGACCGGCGTCAGCCGTCTTGTCGCAACGCCGAACCAGCGCATTCGCGTGCTGATCAAGCCGGGCGAAGGCGGGGGCAGGGGGCTGGACATCCCGGTGCCGGGCAACGACAATAAGCGCGGCACAAGCAAGAACGGTGCCAAGAACTGATCTGACCTGACCTTCGAACGATTCGAGGCGCCGCCATGTCGCAGGAGCAGACCGGTTCGGCCGACGCGACTGGCCGGCGCACGCGCCGCCCGGTGGCGGACGGCGGCCGTTCCGAGCCTGCCTCGTCCCCTGGTGCGACCCCGGATCGGTCCGGCGCCAATCGATTGTCTCCCCGGCCAGGGTCTGCATCGCGGGCCGTGCCTGGGCCCGCCGCGGTGGAAGCCTTCGATTCCATCGACGACCCCGGTGTTCCCTTGCCCATCGTGTCGAATATGAAGCCAAAGCCTCCCGAACCGGATCCCGACCTCCGACCCACGACGGCGGAAGCGCCCCTTGTCGCATCGCCAGAGGATGGCCGTGCGGGTGCCGCCGGCCGGGTCGAGGCTGGCGGCGACGCAAAGCTGCCGCGCCTGGTGACCAGCAATTCGGGCCTCGTCGCCGACGGCCTCGGCAAGCGGTTCAAGAAGCGTCCGGTCCTGCGCGGCGTCAGCGTGTCCGTGCAGCGGGGCGAGGCGGTCGGTCTTCTCGGTCCCAACGGTGCCGGCAAGACAACCTGCTTCTACATCATCACCGGGCTGATCAAGGCAGACGGCGGGGCCGTCTATCTCGACGGCGAAGACATCACGGACCTGCCGATGTACCGCCGCGCCCGGCTGGGGATCGGCTACCTGCCGCAGGAGCCGTCGATCTTTCGCGGCATGTCGGTCGAGAACAATATCCGAGCCGTGCTTGAGGTCATCGAGGGCGATCGCGAGAAGCGCGAGACGATGCTCGACGATCTGCTTGCCGAGTTCTCGATCACCCATCTGCGGAAGACGCCGGCGGTCGCGCTGTCCGGCGGCGAGCGGCGCCGCGTCGAGATCGCGCGGGCCCTGGCCTCGCAGCCCCACTTCATCCTGCTCGACGAGCCGCTCGCCGGCATCGATCCCATCGCGGTCGGCGACATCCGGCACCTGGTCTCGCACCTCAAGAACCGGGGTATCGGCGTTCTGATCACCGACCACAACGTGCGCGAGACGCTCGACATCGTCGACCGGGCCTACATCATCCACGAAGGCGTCGTCATGATGGAGGGCCCGCCCAGCGAGATCGTCGCCCACGAAGACGTTCGCCGCGTGTATCTGGGCGACACGTTCCGGCTTTGAGGGCCTGACCGCCCATGCGGCCGCGCGCGCCCTCCCATTCCCTGGGTCTTGGCCAGGGCCAGCAGCAGCGCCAGTCTCTTACCATCACGCCGCAGCTGCGCCAGGCGATCGAGCTCCTGCAGCTGAGCAATCTCGAATTGTCGTCTTTCCTGGAGGAAGCGGTCGAGACGAATCCGCTGCTCTCGCTCGACGACGGCCTGCGCGCCGGCGGTTCGAGCGATGCCGGCGCGGAGGGCGAGCCGCAGGCACTGTCCGGCGATGCCCGGGAGCAGATGGCACCTGCCAGCGAGACCGATGGCGACAATCTGTGGAACGGCGACGACCGCTCGGAGCCCGCGTCAGGGCCAGGCGGGTCTGGGCCAGGCGGGTCTGGGCCAGGCGGGTCTGGGCTGGGCG
>CAYGKX010000172.1:0-8314 GCA_964350225.1 uncultured Rhodospirillaceae bacterium
GCCGCTCGGCCCATTCGCCTACGACGAATGGGCCGAGCGGCTGCACGCCAAGGTACACGAGATAGACGGCTTCCTGTCGGTCGAGCGCTTCAACGGCCATCGCGACCCGACGAAGCGCCTGTCGCTCTCCTATTGGCGGGACGCAGCGGCCCTGAAGGCCTGGCGCGACGACCCGGACCATCTGAAAGGCATGGCTGCCGGAAAGCGGGAGATCTTCGCCGATTACCGGATCGTGATCGCCGAGGTCGCGCGGGACTATTCTTTCCAAGCCCGGGTGCGGAAGTAGGCCGGCTGTCGCGTTTGTGGCCCGTGATCCGGCCCCTCGACACGCCGGCTACGCCGGCTCCTTTGAATGAAGGGAGCACCCTGAAATTAACGCGATGACTTCTTCCTGAGGAGTGCGGAGCGCGACTCGAAGGATGGGACGGCGCGCTCCGCCGCCTCAAGCCCCCTACCTCAACTTGCGGAAGTCCGGCCGGCGTTTCTCCTTGAAGGCGGCAAGGCCCTCTTCATATTCCGGCGCACCGACCAGTGACGCCTGCAGCCGCGCCTCGGCCTCCATGCAGGCGGCGTAGTCCATCGCGGGGGACTGGCGCATCAGCGCCTTTTGCCCCTGGAACGCGGCCGTAGGTCCGGCCGCGATCCGCTTGCCCAGCGCCGTTGTCCGGGCGCGCAACTCCGATCCCGCGACCGACCGGTTGACCAGGCCCCATTCCGCCGCCTGCCGGCCGCGGATGATGTCGGCCGTATAGACCATCTCCATCGCCCGGTGATACCCGATCATGCGGGGCAGGAAATAGTGCCCGCCGCTGTCCAGGGCGACGCCGAGGTTGGCGAAGGGCGAGGACATCCGGGCATTGTCGGCCGCATAGACGATGTCGCAGGCCAGCGCGATGCCGAGCCCGAGCCCCATGGCGACCCCATTGACGGCGGCGATCGTGGGCTTCGGGAAATCGTAGATGCGCGCAAGCATCGGATTGATGTCTTCGGCGATGATCTTGTAGGCGTCCTCGTCCGGCTTCGCCGACGACAGGTCGCGCCCGGCACAGAAGGCCTTGCCCTCGCCGGTGAAGAGGAGGCAGCGGACCTCCGGGTCCTCTTCCGAGGCGGCCAAGACGCCATCGAGTTCCGCCAGCATCGCCGGATCGACAGCGTTCATGACCTTCGGCCGGTTGAGCGAGACGGTACGCAGACCGTCCTCGTCGGTGACGATCAGGGTCGTGTAGTCGGCCATGCTTAGCCCTCCTTCCGGCCGGCGGGGCTCACCGCCATCAGCGCCTTGAAATCGGCGACGCAGATCTCGGAGCCGTTCTGGTTCAGGATGTGCCAGCGCATGTCCATGATGCCGCTGCCCGCATCGCGGTCCTCCAGTGCGGTGATCTCGACCCGCACGTTCATCGTGTCGCCGATGAAGGTCGGCCGCGGGTAGCGGATGCGGTCGCAGCCGTAGTTGGCGATCACGGTCTGGGTCTCCGCGGGCAGGACGAGGCCACCCGCGATCGCGAGGACCATCAATCCCGGTGCGATCCGCTCCCCGAACATGCTGTCCTCGGCATACACCTTGTTCGAATGCATCAGGAACCAGTCGCCGGTGAACATGCACCAGTTCACGACATCGGTTTCCGTGACGGTCCGCCCGCGCGTGACCTCTTCCTGTCCCACATGCATCTCGTCGTAATAATGCTCGAGCAATCGTTTGCTCATGTCCCCTCCCCCTTGTCCTTGAATCCGTCCAGCCCTTCGAGAAACAGCCTCGCTGTCGCATCCGCCAGCGCATCGATCGAGATCGCGCCATCCTCCCGGTACCAGCCGGGAATCCAGTTACACAGCCCAAACAGCCCGAAGGCGATGGCATTCACCGTCGCCGTGTCGTCCCGGCCGGTGGCCTCCCGAACCAGGGCACGGACATAGTCGAAATACCGTTTCTGCAGGGTCCCGATCGCCCGCGCCTGGGCAGGCTCCAGGCAGTGGCGGTCGTTCAGGAGCGTGCGAACCTGGGGCAGGTGCCCGGCATAATAATGGAGCTGGCGACGGACGAAGCGGTCGAGCTTGCCGCGTGCGGACCCACACTGGGCGAGCGCCTCGTCGAGACCCTCAAGGAGGTCTTCCATTGCCTCGCGCTGGATGTCGAAGAGAACGTCCGACTTCTTTCTGTAGTGATAATACATGCCGCCCTTGCTGACGCCGGCTTCGGCAGCGATCTCGTCCATCGTCGTGTCGAGAAAGCTCTGGCGGCTGAACAGCTCCGCCGCCGCCCGCTGGATCTGGGCGCGACGACGGGCGGCCTTGCTGCTGGCTTTGGAGGCACCGCCCGCACCGCTATCCGGCATGGGTGTCTCCCGTCGGCCAGTATTCCTCCTTGTGCGCACGCTTGAGGACCTTGCCGGTCGGCCCGCGCAGGAGGCTGTCGCGGAAGTCGATCGACTTCGGCACCTTGAAGGCGGCGAGCCCGCCCCGTGCGTGGGCGATCAGGTCCTCGGCCGTTGCCTCCTCGCCGTCCCGCAGGACGACCAGCGCATGGACCGCCTCGCCCCACTTAGCGTCGGGGATGCCGAAGACACAGACCTCGGCGACCGCCGGATGCTCGGCAAGGCGGTTCTCGACGTCGACCGGATAGACGTTGTAGCCACCGGTGATGACCATGAACTGCTTGCGGTCGACCAGGTAGACGAAGCCCTCCTCGTCCATACGCCCCATGTCGCCCGTATGGAGCCAGCCATCGCGGAGCGTTGCCGCCGTCTGCTCCGAATTGCGGAAATACTCGCGCATGACGAAGGCACCGCGCACGCAGATTTCGCCGAATTCGCCTGGCGGGAGGTCCTCGCCCTCTTCGCCTACCACCTTGACGTCGGCATGGTGCATCGGCCGTCCGCAGGAGGTGAGCAGCCCCTCCTCTCCTGCCAGCGCCCGGTCGTGGTCGTCGGGTGTCAGGTGCGTGTACCAGCCGCCCGCGCCCTCGGTCGATCCATACCACTGGTCGAAGCGAACCCCCTCGAAGGTCCCGAGCGCCCGGCGAATGAGGGCTGTTGTCGTCGGCGCCGAACCGTAGGAGATGCCGCGGATCGTAGTGACGTCGTAGCTGCCCGTCTCCGCCACGTTGCAGACGGCCATCAGCATGGTCGGCACCCAGACGGTCCGGGTGACGCCGTATTTCTCAATCTTCTCCAGGCAGACCGTCGGGTCGAAGGCCTTGAGGATGACATTCGTGAAGCCCTGGACGGCATTCCAGGTGTCGAGGACGCAGGGCACGCCGGCGCCCGGCAGGCAATGCAGCCAGACATCGTCCCGCACCAGGCCGAGGTCGAGCTGGGTGTGGCTGGTCGAATGCATGTAGTTGCGATGGGTCCAGACCGCCGCCTTCGGCTCGCCGGTGGAGCCCGTCGTGTAACAGATCTGGCAGACCTCGTCCTCGCCGACCCGGATACCCGGGTCCGCCTCGACACCGCCATCGACTAGGTCGCCATAGGCCGCCATCTCCAACTGACCGTCGCCGCAGGAGACCACGTCGACCTCGGGCGGCAGGCCGGCCGCGAGGGGGGCGAAATCCTCCTGAATGACGAGCATCTTCGCGCCGCAATGGGCGATCACCTTGACAAGGTCGGCGGGCGAATATCGGTAGTTGATCCCGACCCGTATCGCGCCGATCCGTGCCGCGGCAAAGATGAGCTCGACGAGTGGGGGGCCGTCCTGGCAGCAGGATGCGACGACGTCGCCGCGCCCGACACCCCGGGCGAGCAGCGCATTGGCGAGCTTGTCGACCCGACGATCGACCGTCCGCCAGTCGTGTTCCAGGCTGTCGTAGGCATAGGCAAGATGCGCCGGGCGGCGTAAAGCCGCGCTGCGCAGGGCATCAGATATCGTTGCGACCGCCATGCACCCCTCCCCGCTGCCACGCCCGGTCCGGCTTCTTCCCGAAGTCTGAATTCTAGCCGACTTCAAATGCCGACAATCAAGACATCTTCCACCGACAGTGGTTTGGCATCGCCGTCGATGCCAAGCTCCTCGATCGCCGGGAATGGGGCGTCGTAACTGTCGGTCAGTTCCTTGACCCGCAGCAATCCGCGTCGCCAGTAGTCGTCCTTTGTCGCATCCGACGCCACGGCGAGGCCGGCGCCCCGGGCCAGATCCTCGAACCGCCGGTGCCAATCGTGCCACTGGGCCGGCAAATGGGACCAGAAGGTCGGGTTGGGCCGCGAGGCCATGAAAAGCGAGAAATAGGCGTAGGAACTGCCCAGGTTGCGGACCACCGCCGTCTTCTGGTCTTCGGTCATGTGGGGCATGTAGCGGCGGATGAAGTGGCTTGCCGTCTGGAAGTGCCGGCTTTCGTCCCGTGCCATGAAGCCCATGAGCTGCCGGTAGACCGGATGAGCCGACTTCCGCGCCAGGTCGTTGTAGGTGAGCGTGCCGACCGCTTCGCCGGATGCGAAACTCGAGAGAAGGATCTGGAAGCCGTACTTGTCGAAGGCGTCCTTGTAGCTGCGCCAGAAGCGGTCGATGCTGTCCCGCGCCCAGACGATATTGCGCAAGGCCGCCCACTCGCCCTCCGTCCTGGGCTCGAACGCATGGGGGAAGCCCGGCAGCATCCGCTGGCAGACCAGCTTCGCGATGAGGTCGTGGTTGCCCTCGTCCTGCGTAATCGACAGCAGCATGCGGCGCAGGCCGTCCGTCTCCTTGCCCTCATAGGCGGCAACCATCGCCTGGGCGAAGACAGTCGTTCCCGCCTGCTCGAAAATGCCGTCCAGCGCAAACCAGTAAGCCACGGCGAGGCGTTGCTCGTCGCTATATTCCGCCGGATCCAGGAGGTCCCACTCGACGTCCCGGAACAGGTCGTAGCGATCGGCCACCGCGCGCTGATACAGGGCCCAGATCTTCGGATCGCCGTCTTCCCACGACTGCAGCGCGACACCGCCGGTCTCGTCCGTCTCCTGCGGCCAGGGTGCGGCCGTGTCTTCTGCGGCCAGCCGCGCGTAATCGGGCAGCGGCGGTGTCGGAAAGGCTCCTTCGGTCATGCCAGCGCGACCTTCGCATCGTCCTCGGCCAGCGCCGCGCGGACCCGCGGCATCACATCGCCCGCGATCCGCTCCAGGTTCTTCGCGGCCTTGCAGAAATCCATCGCGCCAAGGCTCGCGAAGCAGATGATCTCATCGCAGGTGGAGTTGCGCGCGAGGTCGATCAGATAGTTCGTCACCCGGTCTGCATCGCCGATCGGCCAACGCGCCATGGCCCTGGCAATATCGTCGCGCCCGCCGCTGGTGCGTTCGGCGAGCTTGCGGAAGTAGGCATAGCTGTCGTCCAGCTTGTCGTCCGCCTTGGGCAGGAGCTTGCCGACGGTATCCCAGTACCAGGTATATTCCGGCATCGCTTCGCGGTAGGCGGCGTCGTTGCTCTCCGCGACATAGACCGGCGTCATGACCGGCATCCTGACCCTGCCGCGATCCCGGAGCGGCAACGTGGCCCGGTGCGTCGACAGTTTCTCGGACAGCTGTTCCCGGGCATTCGTCAGGAGCGACCCCATGATGTGTCGACCGCTTTCCCGGACGAGCTGGAAGGTCTCCGGGGAAACGGAGGCGATGTAGACCGGCACCGGGCTCTGGACCGGCTCCGGCCGTATCTTGAGGTCGTCATAGCGGTAATATTGGCCCCGGTGGTCCACGTAGCCGTCCCGCCAGGCCATGTCGATCACATCGAGCGCCTCCAGAAAGCGGCCGCGGGCCTCGCTCATATCGATACCGAAGCCCCTGAACTCCTGGGGCTGGTAGCCGCGTCCGACCCCGAAGTCGAGGCGCCCCCCGGAAATAACGTCGACGGTCGAGAAGTCCTCCGCCACCCGGATCGGATCGTGAAAGGGCAGAACGGAAATCGCCGAGCCGAGCCGCAGGCGATTTGTGCGCGCGGCAAGTGCAGACAGAAATACGGCCGGCCCCCCCAGGGTGCCATAGTCGGAAAAATGGTGCTCTGCGACCCAGGCGCCGCGAAAGCCCAGTTCCTCGCTGTAGGCGAAAAGGGCGAGCATCTCGCGATAAACGTCCTGCGGGGCGCGTCCCTCCGGACATTCGAGAACGGAAAACAGGCTGAAATCGACCATGTGCGCCACTACGAAAAAAACCGACTGTCCGGTCGAAAGTAAACCATCTTTGGGCCCGCGACAATCCGCCACGTGAGCCCCGCTTACCGGGCCGGCGGAGGATGAATAAGTAGAAAGAAGACAGGTCATGCGCCCCGTGCGCCTTGGCCCCGTTAGAGAGAGGAAGAAGACAATGAGCCACGTCCCGCACGAATTGCCCGACGAGTTCCCGGAATTCGCAGAGAAAATGAAACGCTTGAAGCGGGACGACGCGCATTTTTCCCGGCTGGCCGACGAGTATCACGAGGTCAACAGGGAGATTCACCGGGTCGAAACCGACGTGACACCGACCTCCGACGCGTATCAGGAGGAGCTGCGCAAAAAGCGCCTCAAGCTGAAGGACGAGATTTTCCACATCCTGTCGGCATAGGCGCCGGCGCCCGCACGAACCGCCATATCGCCACCGCCCTTCTCACCGCGGTGCCAGCCGCCTAGACTGCCGCCCAGACCAAAGAGGGGGAACGTGCGTGCGTGTCTACAAGAACAAGATCACCGTCGAATGGGTTCACTGCGATGCCGTCGGGATCGTCTTCTATCCGCGTTTCTACGAGTGGTTTGACCAGTCGACGGAACGGCTGTTCACCGCCAACCGGCTGAGCTACGCGGAACTCGACCGCGATTTCGATTCGAGCGGCATGCCGCTGGTCGAGACCGGCGCGAAATACTTCAACGCGAGCCGGCTTGGCGACGTCCTGTCCACGGAAAGCTGGGTCGACGAGTGGTCGGGCAAGACCTTCCTCATGAAGCACAAGTTTACCCACTCCGACGGGCGGCCGGCACTCGAAGGGTTCGAGCGGCGCGTCTGGGTGAAACGCGATCCCGACCACCCGATCGGCATTCGCGCGACGCCTGTGCCGGACGACGTCATCGCCCGATTCGTCGACTGACCGCCGCACCACCTTCCGAAACCCGGGGAGTCACAAATCTGTCTCGCGGGACCGCTACTGTCTCCGGCCTGTCCGACGAGAAGTAACACCCCGCCATGCCCCTGCCCGCCAAGCCCTCCGTTGCGCTCGTGATCGGCGCGCCGCTCCTTGCCTTCGCCCTTGCCTCCTGTGGCAAGCCGCCGGCGAAGGATATCCGCAAGATCGTGCGCTTCAAGCCGAAGCCGCCGGACCCGACCGCAGAGGAAATGCGGCGGGCACAGGGCATTCTGGAAGAGGTCAACCGCTTTCGGACGCGGAACGGCCTCAAGCCGCTCATCCTCGAGGCGCACCTGATGCTGGCCGCCAAGCGCCACGCGCAGGATATCGTCAAGGACTACCGCCTGAGCCACAGGGGCAGCGACGGAACCCTGGTCGAGGACCGGGTCGTGGAGACGGGCTATCGTTACAAGCTGGTCGCGGAGAACATCGCCGCCAGCCGGTCGACCTTTCGCGGCACGGTCCAGCAATGGCAGATCAGCAAGTGCCATCGTTATGCGATGATGATGCCCCGCATGCGTCACGCCGGCGTCGCCTACGTCTATTCGCGAACCGGCCGGCGCAACCCGCCCTTCCGGCACTGGTGGGTGCTGATCATGGCGGACCCGTCCAGCTGGATGGACTATCTGGAAATCACCTATCCGACGCGCGGGTCGGAATTGCCCGTGGCCGCCGTCGAAAAATCGATGGCAATTCCACAGCGCTGCCGCATCCGGAAGTAGGCGAAGGGCGGTAGTCCGCGAACTACCGCTCGGCCCGGTCGCCGGGGCGGGTCATGCGGCGCTTTCGGGCCGCCGGGCCAAACAGGCCGCGATAGCCGCACAAGGTGCCATCCGCCAGGTCCAGATGGATATGGTGCCGGTGATGCCAGTCGTAGTCGGGTGTCAGGACCTTCGAGAACCCGCTGCAGGCCCGCGCCGATACGTCATGCAGGAAGGACCGCTTCTTGCCCTTCTTCCGCCAGTCCTTGCGATAGGCGATGTAGGTGCCATCCATCAGGCGGAAGCCGCCGACATCCAGGGCGTTGCCGTAGGCATGCTGGCTTAGCCGGCGTCGTTTGCCGCCCCAGGCCCGCCCACGCGCGTTGCGGCAGCTGTAGCTGCTGTAAACGTCGAGCTCCTTGACATCCTGACCGAACTTGAGCCGCGCTTCCGGCTGAACGACCTCGTCGACCCAGCGAACCGTCTTCAGGGCGAGCGGGCAACGGACGATCGCCGGGCGGGAAAAGGCGACATTGCGCAGCCCGGTGACCTTGACCGCATTGGTA
>CAYGKX010000173.1:0-1664 GCA_964350225.1 uncultured Rhodospirillaceae bacterium
CCGCCTCTTCCTGTTCTGCCCGGCGTTCCATACCGCGCCAGGGCATCGCGAAGACATTTCGAATGGATCGGTCCAGATAGTCTTCCATCGTCTGCCAGGCAGCGTCCGGTGCACCTTCCCCCTCGTCGTGCGCGAAATGCATGAAGCAGTAGCGTTCCGCCGCGATGAAGAAGCGGGCCCGGGCCGAATGGCGGGCATTTACGATCGGGATCATCGGTGTCGGGGCCATGCCGACAACATCGTGCGGGCCGAGCCTTTCAACACTGGGCTTTGGCGACCGCCGGAAGAGACGCCTTGGCGGGCGCAGGAACTCGTGCATGTCGGCGGCGAGATCGATCTTGTGCGCGTTCCGCTTCGGAAACAGCGTGGGAAACCAGAAGCGGGCTTCCAGATAGACAGATTCGTGGGTGTCGGGATGGATCAGCATGCCGCACGTCTCGTCGGCATCCTCGAGATACTCCCAGGTCCAGCCCTTGGGGATACGGATCCAGATGCAGCCGTCGAGTTCGAGCCGGTCGTCGGTCGAGGTGGGGGCGGTGCGGTCCAGGTCGCTCGGTGCGTCCGAAAAGGTCACGCTCGCCAGCAGGTCGCGCAGAATGCCTTCGGCACCGGGCAGCGCGGCAGCGGCCTTGTCGGCCTCGGCCCGGACCGTGCGCAGCCATCGACCGTGCAGAGCGGCGGCGGTCGCCATCGTGAGCATGGTGCCGGGCCCGGCGCGCCACACCGATCGACGACGCACGGCTGTTCCGGGGTCGTCGCCCGGGGGAACCGCGATCGCCCGCGCGTCCAACAATCTCGGGAGCGCTTCGGGATCCGCGAAGAGGGCCGGATCCTCGTAGCTGTCGAAGGCGATGTCGATTTTCGCGTCGCCGTCCTTTCGAACGATGCTCCCCGCAAACGGCGGATCGGGCTGCCATCGCCATCCTCTCGGGACCTCCAGTGTCGCCGTCCCGTCGCCCAACAGCGCCGTGGCGCCAATCCGGGACACTTCGGCCGGGGCCTGCGGTTCAGACCCCTCGTCGGACACCTCCACCCCTTCATGGTGCGGCAAGAACAGATGCATGGCGCCAACGATGTCCAACATCGTGGCGAAGGTTTCCCTGTCCGCCTCCTTCGCTTCCTCGACGGGCGGACCGATCACGACCGCATCAACTACAGCGTATGCTTCCTCCGTCACGTCGATGGCGACGCAAGAGTGGAAACCGCTGAGCTGACCCTCAGCGATGAAGGGTTCCGCCAGCGTGCTATGGACAGTGTAGGACCCGACGTTTTCGATCTGCAGCAGGCCATCGACTTCGGCTTCGCCGGCGATCTCAGCTGCAAGCGGTCGCAAGAAGGTCGCAACGGCGCCCTCCAAGGTTGGCGGTTCGCCGTCGTCCGGCTCGCACCACGCGCATTCGATCTGCGCCCTGAAACGGCCATCCGGCGATACGATCACGCAGACAGTGTCATTGTCGTCGTCGCCGTCGTCGTCGGCTGGAACTGGGGCTGGGGCTGGAGCTGGGGCCGACCGATCCTCCGGTCGCTGCCCCGACGACGCGCCTGCATCCGGCGGCACGCGCATATAATATGGTGTTCTCGACATTCACGTCCCGCCAGCCGGCCGGGAAGGCGAGGCGGTCGGCGGGAGTTGCCGTGCCGCCGAAGCGCAGGCTCTCGGCCAG
>CAYGKX010000173.1:1674-8250 GCA_964350225.1 uncultured Rhodospirillaceae bacterium
GCGCAACCTCGTCGTTCTGCGCCCTTACGGCCTCGCTGTCCTCTAGGTTACGCAACGGATAAACGACGGCCGTCCGCAGGATGGTTTCCTCGAAGCGCTCGTGCCGCACGAAGACCGTACCGTCCCGGTTGAAGGCGGCCTCAGCGAAGTCGACCCGGTGGACCTGGCCGAAGGGTAACCGGCCGGCCGCGAAGTGTTACGGTCCGTCGAAACGGGCATCTTCCATCTGCTTCAGGACCGCTGCGTCGGACATGCCGGGCTCGATTCGGGAAATTGACGACGACATCGCCCATCCCATCGATGTCGATCTCGGCGTCGTCGGAGATCTCGACGGAGACGAGGCCGTCATTGAACGCGCGGCGCGTCACGCGTCCTCCGTCGACCGGGAGGCCGCGGCACCGCCCTCGCCGTCTTGCAAGTAGAAGACGGCGCGCCTGAAATAGTCCTCGAGCGGCCCGATCAGGCCCTCGACGTCCGCCGGGTCGGCGTCGGGGTCGGTCAGGATGGGGCTCAGGTCGACTTCGACCATTCGGTCGGCCGAGAGGGCGCGCACGCGATAATGGCGGCCGTCTACGCCGAGCGCCGCCTTGTCGAAATCGCCGCGGACCCAGTAGGCGGTCGGGCCCAGCGGCGTCGCCTTAACGCGCGCGCCCATGCCGTGCAGGTCTTCAACCTCTCCCAAATCGCTCTCGCGGAAGCCGGCGACCGCTTCGGCCAGTTCCTCCTCCGTCAGCGGCGCCTCGGGGCTGAGAGACCGCGCGCCGACGAACATGCTGACCGCGTCGTCGTGGGCGAGGCAGATCACGTTCGCCGTCCCGTCCTCCTCACCCTCCCATTCGGGGTCGATCTCCTCCGGCGGGTGGATCGACCAGCCCGGCGGCAGGGGGCAGACGACACAGCGGGGCAGGGCAAGGACGAAGGTGCCCGGCTTCCCCGCGGCGCGGTCGAGTGGTGTCGGCATCGGCGCAAAGCGGGCGCCCTGTGCCACGGTGAACGCGAGACGGTCCGCCTCGGCACGCTCCGCCTCGCTCTCGCCCTCGGCGCAGCCGGCCGCGACCTTGAGGATGCGCGCGACACCATTATCCAGCCGGTCCATCCGCAGGAACCAGCGGCCCGCCGGTCCTCCCTCGCCGAGTTCGCCGTCGATCGCCATGACATCCGCGAAGACCCCGCCGCGGCCGGCGACCACCTCCGCCAGGTTCTCCTCCGGATCCAGTGCCTGGGCGAAAGCGTCGACCTCAAATTCATCCGGCGCGCTCTCGGACAGATCGACCAGCATCAGGAGGAACCACACCCAGCGGTCGCCGCCGAAGCCGAAACCTCCGGACATCGGCGCGTCGGCCAGGTCCAGTTCCGCGACGGCGGGGAGGTCGAAGGTGACGATCCCGCCGGGCAGGGCGATAGTCGTCACGGTGTTCTGGGAAGCCCCGTTTCGCATGTCCCGACGCCTCAACCCGCAGCGGCGACGGTGAAGCGTCGGGGGTGGTGGATCTGGATGGCCCGGATCGCGGCCTCTATCGCCTCGATCCCCGCCGACCAGTCGGTCTCGATCGGGTCGTCGCCGGCGGTGCTTGCCATGACGGTCGCCTGAATGACCTGGATCGGCGACACGTCGAGAAGATGGAAGGTGCGGGAGAACTGTCCGTCCTCCGCGCGAAAGGAATCGCGAGAGGAGACAAGGCTCCGGTTCTCCGTTCGCGCGACCACGATGGCGGGGCTGTTTGCCTCTTCCTCGATGAGCGACCCGATCATATCGAGATGATCGGCCAGCATCTGTTCGATCATCTCCGGCGGCATGTCGGTCTCGAGGAATGCGCCGCCCGAGACGCCGATCTTCGCGAAGCACCGCTCGTCCGGTGCCACGCAGACGATCGAGTCGTCGTCGTCCTCCGTCTCCTTCTCCAGGGGATAGACCGTCCAGTTCGGCGGAGACGCGAAGCGGAACGTGTCCCCGATTTGCGTGATCGTGCTGTCCGGATCGACGGTGTCGTCGTCCAGAAAGGTCGTATCCTCCGCGAAGGTTGCCGTCTCCAGAAGGTCGCGGGCGGCATCACGGTCGCTCGGGTCGTAAACCGCGATGCGGAGAGCGCGGAGATAGCGGTCCCGGAAGAACTGGACGCGCAGGAGATAGCCGTCGCATTCGGCATATGGGCCATCGTCCGCGCCGACGCGGATCACGGGCCCGTAGTCGTCGGCCGGATCGTCGGGCAACGGGTCGGCGAAATACTCGCCCTGACCGAGCGCCCCCTCGACGGGGCGCATATCCATCAGGCCGTAGGCCATGAGGTCGTGGCTGCTGACGGAACAGAGTAACGGCTCATCGCGGCCCGGTAGAAGCAGGCCGCACATCGTGTGGCTGTAGTCGTCGACCTCCGTCCCTTCGGGCAATGTCAGAACGAAAGTGTCATGGGCCAGTTTCACCGGATGCCGGCGCGACGGGTCGAGACTTGGCAAATGTCTCTTCTTGGCCTTTTTCGCCTTCTTCTTCGTCCAGAACATGCGTCCCCCCTTTACGTTCCTGATGACTCACCGAAATTCGGGCGCGACGACCGCCGTCGCGAGCGCCTCCCGGATGAAGGCCCGTGTCCAGTCGCGCCGGTCGTCCTGCGTGTCCCGGTCGACGACATGGGAAAAGATCAGGCACGCAACGCGGTCATCGACCGCGAAGATCCGGTGATGCCGGTACCGGCGGAGCGGGCCGGTCGCATCCTCCGCTGCCCCCTCGATCGTGGCGATGAGGTCGTGCTCGCCCAACCACTCTCGCCCTGTTTCGCGCAGGTCGCCCGGCACGGCCACCGAGAGCTTTTCCCGCATCATCGCCTCTATCTCGGGGCGCGCCGTGGCGCCGCCTCGACCGGTCGTCAGGCTTCCCTCGATCCACAGCGTTTCGAGACCGTCCGGATCGTCGACCGAGGCGCCGTCGGCATTGTTTGGAATGAGCGTCCAGTCGGCCGGGACCTGGAACCACAGCCAGCCGCCGACGGTGACAAGCTGCGCCTCCTTCGACGGGCCGATCCGCTCGAAAGGCGTTTCGCCCGCCGCCCAGTCCGCGCGGAGGGCGATTTCCATCCCCTTGAAGACCAGGGATTCAAGTTCGCCGGCGGTCACGACGGGGGCTTCGACCCGCAGGACCCGGACATTCGCATCGCCCTGCCGTTCCAGCGACTTCACGACGATCGGCTTGTCTGGCGGCGCGTCCGCGTCATCGACCATCGGCGCCATCACGACGACATTTGCCAGGATGTCCTCATCCGAAGTCACCTGAAGCTCGTAATCGTCTTCCACGACGAGGCGGGCGAGGCCCCCAGGCTCGCCGACGGCCTCGGGAGCGAAATAGCTTCTGACGGACAGATCGATGCGCTGCCCGTCTTCGACCGTGAGGCTGCCGTCGAGCGGCGAGGTGGCGCGCCAGGTCCAGTCCGCGGCAACCGGCAGGCGGACCATGCCCTGGCCCAGGTCGACCCATTCCTCGGCCTCTCGGGGGCGGGCCGAACGTTCCGCCAGCCCGATCTCGTCCTCACCCTCCTCTTCCTCCCGGCGAGCCTCCGCCAACACCGTCGCGAGGTCCGGATGCCAGGGCTGGGCATCGGCGAGACGGTCGTCGATCTCGTCCAAATGCGCCCGGTCGTCGGCGCGGCCCCGCCGTTTGGGACCGCGCAGGTCGAATTTGCCGAAGACGACCCAGTCCGACCCGACCAGGACATGGGTCCGGATCAGCCGTTGCCCCTTCGTTGTGTGCGGGTCCGTCGAGAGCTGGCCGCTTGCCCGCACTTCTGACGGGTATTCCTGGACCGCGATGTCGCGGAGCAGCCCCTCTTCTTCCTCGACGATCGCCTGGCAGACACCGATGACGTTGTCGGTGGCGTCGTAGTCCCGCATTTCGGGCGCCATGGAGGCGCGCGGAACAACGGCGACATAGGCATTCAACTGGAATCGTTTGTCCGGGGAATGGCAGTTCATCTCGGCGCGGAAGCTGGGCTTCCCCTCCTCGGGCGCCTCCACGTTCTCCTCATGGTCGGGATGGGCGCTCCAGTCCGGCGGCAGGTTGAACAGCAGGCAGTCGCCTAGGACGACCAGGCCTTCGCCCGGATCCGGGGCCAGCCTGTCGAAGGGCGTTGGCAGGTCCGAAAAGCGGGCGCCGGCCGCGAGCGCTTCCGCCGCACGGTCGGCACGGGCCCGGTCCTCGTCGGTGTCGTCCTCCCGCTCGCCCGGTGCAAAGGTCGCAGTCCGGAGAATGTCGTCACGAAAGCGGTCGAACCGGATGAAGACCTTTCCGGCTCGCCCGTCGGCGTCGGGCGGCGTATGCCCCGTCTGCACGTCTGCATAGAAGTTCCCGGCCGGGTCGACGGCGACGCCCAGTTGTCCGACCGTATGTCGGGCGGCGACCTCGGGCGCGAACATCTCGTCCGGTCCCCGGATCGCGTCGACGATGACATGGACCTCCATCCCGTCCGGCCACACGACCGCCGTCTGTCGGGGATTTTCCTCGCGGAACGTCGTGCCGGCCGGCGCCTCGACGGTCACGATCCCGGCGGACAGGACGAAGGTTTCGCTGTGTGGATTGCGGTCTGGCAGGGTCATGCTCGGGAGAAATTGTACTTGATTTGTTCATAACATAACCAAAAATTAAGATTGATTTCGAGTCCTAATCCGATGGCTGTTGAAAATTTCTAGCCGACGAACCCGATGACGGCGGCGGCCAGCAGCACGACATAGGCGACGCGCCGGTAGACGATATCCGACGCGCCGTGATGGGCGCGGCTGCCGAGCCAGGTGCCGAACCACATGGCCGGCAGAAGGGTCGCGGCGTCGACGATGGCGGTCAGGGCGGTCGGCGCGGCGGCGAGGACCATGACGACGACGACCATGCTGGTCAGCAGGAAATAGGCGACGATATTTGCCCGGACGGTCTTGGCGCTGTCCTTGCCGGCCAGCATGTAGAGGAGAATGGGCGGCCCGCCGACACTGGTCGTGGCCATCATCGCACCGGAGATGCCGCCGAGGGTGACGCTGAGCCAGGTCCGGCGCGGGCCGTGATAGCGCCAGCCGGTGGCGAGAACGGCGACGAACAGAACGACCACGCAGGAGATGGCGATGGTCAGCGCCCGCGTGTCGATGGTGAGGAGGAGCCAGACGCCGAGCGGCATTGCGATCACCGCCGCCACCGCCATCGGGCCGATGAAACGCCAGTCGGTCTGCTTCCGGGTCTCGACGAAGAGCGCGGCGCCGATTGGCAACTCCATCGCGATCACCACCGGGACCATGTGTGCGGGCCCCATCAGCACCGCGAGGACCGGGGCGAGCATCATCGCCGAACCGAAGCCCGCGAACCCGCGCATCAGCCCGGCGAGAAAGGCGGCGCCGAGGGCGATCCAGAGGGGCCAGGCCAGGGGCGTGGAGATGAGGGCGGTGTCGAAGATGGAGCCAGACATGGGGCGGCCGTGCGGCTAGAGAACGGTCCGGGCGATCAGAACGACGCCGAAGACGAGGAGCAAAAGGAGGACGATCCGGCGGAAGGTCTCCGGCGCGATCCGGCGCCGCAGCTTGCCGCCGGCCCAAACGCCGAACCAGACCGGGGCCAGTCCCAGGACGGAGATGACGGCAAGCTCCGGGGTCAGCAGCCCGATCCCGGCCAGGCCGGCAGCCATCGCGAGGCTGGACAGCGTGAAGGAGATGTTCAGCGCCTGGACGAAACGGTCCGGCGTGAGATGAAGGGCCATCAGGTAGGGCAGGATCGGCATGACCTGGGAGCCCGTCAGGCCGTTGACAGTGCCGGTCGCGAAGCCGACAGGGGCGGCCAATGGCCGCTCCAGGTGCGTCGCCAGACGCAGGGCGGGACGCCCGAGGGCGAAGAGGCTGTAGAGGACAAGGACCGCGCCCAGCACCGCCGCCGCCCGGGCGCCGGAGATCAGGGTCAGGAGCCACAGGCCGAGGGCGATGCCGGGCAGGACGGCCAGGAACATCGGCCAGAAGCGGGCGGCGCTCTCCCGGAAATGGCCGGCCTGGAGCATGACCGCGACGTTGCTGGCGATCGACGGCACCAGGATTAGCGGCAGGGCCCGTTCGAGGCCGACCGCGAGGGTCAGAAAGGGCAGGGCCGAGGTGGAAAAGCCGAGGCCGGTCGTGCCCTTGACCAGGGCTGCGAACAGGAGGCTGCCGCCGATGGCGGCATAGGTTTCCGGCGGGTAGGTCCCGAAGGTCACGCGGCTGTTTCCCCCTCCGCCGGTCCGCCCGTCGTCAGACTGGGCCTGTCGGCGTTTCCCGCTGAGTCGCAGGTTCCGGAAAGACGTGCAATCCTGTTTCTGGTCGGATCGGCCCTGCGGCGGGCGCGTATCGCCCCCCGACAGACAGGGACAATCGGCAGGGACGAACGGAAGGGACGAACGGAAGGGACAAGTGGCAACGAAAGGAACGCGGCGGACATGACGGCAGGGTCGCCGAGACTGGGTACGGGAAGCGACGACGGTTTCGCCTATTACCCCGGCTATATGGACCGGGCAGCGTCGGAGGCATTGATGGGCCCGCTGCGGGCGATCCTGACCGACGCCCCCGCCTACACGGCCCATATGCCGCGCA
>CAYGKX010000174.1:0-8215 GCA_964350225.1 uncultured Rhodospirillaceae bacterium
CCATAAACGGCATGCCGGTCGTGCCAGGCGTCGTTGCCGTGCCGCCGATGCCGACCGTCACGGTGCAGGTCGCCAACATTTACTTCGTCGCGCCGAGCCTGCAGTCGGTGACCGTTCTCCTCGACGCGCTCTAAGCGGCAACCCCCACTCAGACCGATGCAAATCCTCAACGACACGAACCTCGCCGTCGCCAGCGCGGTCTTCAAGACGGAACCGAATGCGCCGTTCCTGGCGCTCATCGTCAAGGGCGTCTTCCGGCTTGAGCCGGACGGGATCTGCAGCCCGTTACCGCTCGAGAAGCAGGTCGGTCCGGCGCCGCCCCAGTTCCACGAGGACGCGCTCGGCAACTCGCTCCGGGTCGATGGCGAGACGGCGCCGTTCAAGCCGCGGGCCGACTGCCTGTTCGTCGGTCATTGCCATGCGCCCGGCGGAATCCCAGCCCCCGCCGTCGAGGCGGAGTTCCGCGTCGGCCCCGTCGAGAAATCCCTCTGGATCTACGGCGATCGATATTGGACGGATGCCGGCAACGGCCGTTTCGTTTCGACGGAACCGGAACCCTTTACCGCCATGCCCATCCGGAACGAGCTGGCCCATGGCGGGATATCGTCCCAATACAACAAGCATGGCATGGGGCTGGTGCAGGATCTCGCATCGGCGGCATCACGGGACGAGCGGCGGATCGCCAACATCCAGAGCCACCGGGCAACCCATGTTGCGCCGGATCAGGATCACCTTCCGGATGGGCTTGGCCCCCTCGATCCGACATTCGAGCCTCGCGCCCGTCTGGCAGGAACCTATGACGATCACTGGCTCTACAAGCGCAAACCGCTTCCCCCCAGGGACTTCAACTACGCCTATTTCAATGCGGCCCGGGCGGACCAGCAGGTCGAGGGATATCTGCGCGGCGACGAAGACATCGTCCTGAGGCACCTCCACCGCACCCACGGTCACCTGTCGTCCCAGTTGCCGGGCATCCGGATCCGCTGCTTTCTGATGAATTATGTCGAGGATGGCGACAGCCAGCGCCTCGACATGCTCGAGGCGATCGCGCATCTCGACACCTGTGTCGTCGACGGCGACAACGACACGGTGACCCTGATCTGGCGTGCGCAGGCCCCTCTCGATCCATCGGAGCGGGAGCGGTATGTCGCGGCGCTGATCTCGCAGGAAACGCTCGCCTCCCCTCACGACGAGAGCTTCTACAAGGATCGGTTCAAGAAGCTGTTGCGCGAGGTGGGTTCGGCACAGGGCGGCGTGATGCCGCCGGCGCCGCCACCGCCCGCCCCCGAACCGGCGGCGCCGGATCCCGAGCAAGTCGCGAAGGAAAAGGAAGAGGCCGACCGCCAGATGATGAAAGAAATGTCGGAAATGATCGAGAAAGGCGACGGTTCACCGGAAATGGCGGAAATCGTCAGGTCCAACACCGATCCGATGACGGCCCTGAAGCAGTTGGTCGACTATACCCAGGGTCTCGTCGACAAGATGCCCAAGCCGCCGTCGAACTGACCGCCCGCGGCGATCCGCCTTTTCAGACCGACGTCCCGAGCGTGTTCGGGGATTTGACGATCGAGATGACGCCACCGTAGGAACAGGTGCATTTCGACAGCTCTGTCACGGCCTTCTGATTCAGGATGGTGGTATTGGTCGCCGCCGGTGACCAGGGGGCTGCGACCATCGGTGTGCACGGTTGCGGGGTCAGCGCGCCCATCGCCGCCGAGGTCGCCGAGGCGACCGCCGGGTTTGCCAGGGAACTGCACATGCCGAAGGGCGGAATATTCGTGTTGGCGACAATCATCATCTCGGTCAGCACCTTCATGCCCAGGGCCTCGCCCGTGCTGCTGGGCCCGGCGGAAAGCACCGCCGGCAGGGTTCCGAAGCTGCAGGAACAGGTCGTACCGTCTGTCACGAGATTTGGCATTGCACCCACCTTCATCCGAACATCGCCACGGGCATCATGGTCGACCGAGGCGGTTTAATCGGCACTTAACGCCGCCGCCTTCTCAAGGACTTGGATCGCCGCGAGAGACGGGGGGGAAATGGGGCGAATGACCGGATTTGAACCGGCGACCCCCTGGACCACAACCAGGTGCTCTAACCAACTGAGCTACATTCGCCACCGTGAGGCGCCGGGGCGCCCGTTCCCATAGGGGTGGCGGCGTGTCTACCGCCAAGGACCCGGCGCGGTCAAGCTCAACAGTGCCCCGGAGGCCGTATTATTCCAGCGCGGCGATGTCGCCGGCCACGACGACGTCCAGCTTGCCGTTCCTGACCGCGCAGCGTGCCTCCTTCGGCGAGACCGGAAAGCTGCCGCCCAGGCTTTCCGCCTTGCCATAGGCGACCGGGCTGCTCGCCACCATGCGTGCCTGCCGGCCGGCCACAGCCTTGCTGTAGACCACCGTCAGGGCGTTTCCGTCGCGCGGCAGGCGAATGCGCATCGAAACGCGCTGGCGGCCCCCGGGCAGGGTCTCGAAGTTTCGCGCGACGACCTCCGGCAGAACCTTGGGACGGCCAAAGCCAGCATGGACCCTGCCGTCCGTCAGCCCGACGCCGAACTGGACCAGGGTCTTCGCCTCGAGGAACTCGCGGCCGATCGACATGAGCCCGGCCTGCCAGATCTCGATATGGTCGCTGTGAACCCAGTTGCGTGCGCCCGCGATGGCCGAATCCTCCACCGTGACCAGAAGGTCGCGCTTGCCGGCAAGCAGCGCGCGGATCGTGGCGCCGCCGGGCGGCCCCGGTACCCCATAGACCAGAAAGCCTGCCGTCCCGTCGTCGCGCAGGGTCAGGGAACAGTTCCCCAGGTGAGGAGCGCCGGTCCTGGGGAGGCCGGTTCGCCCGGTCAGCGCAGGCAGCAGCAGATATTGATGGGTTGCCGTCGCCGGAATACAGCCAAGTTCGTCGCTGTCCCGCGCCTTCGCCGGCTGGTAGCGCAGGATCGCGGTGCCAGCGAAACGCTGCCAGTTCCACCGTTCCAGGAGAAATCCGGGGGCGCCCGTCCAGTAACTGCAGCGCTGCTCCGCCCGAATGCGGGCAGGCGAGAGGCTGAGTATTCGAGCGACGTTCCAACGCCAGTTCGACCCGCCCGTCTGCCGATAGACGAGACGGTTGGGACCGACCTTGACCTCGTCCTCACCGATACCGGCCGCGCCATATCCGTCGTTGCAGAGGCTCATCAGCCGGCGGGTCGACGCCGACGCCCCCTCGCCTGTCACGATCCAGATCTCGCGAAGATGCGGCCGGCACCGGATATTGCCCCCCGCCCCAGTCTTGCCGAGCGCGAGCTCGATCACCCGGAGCGGACGTCCCGCCGTGTCCCGACCGGCCGCCCTGTCGGAGGAAACCGAGCAAGGCTTCCGGCCCTGACACAGACGTTCCCCAATGCCCGGCGGCCCCGACTGCGCCTCGGCCCCCATCGCGGCGGCGAGTTGCGCGGCTGCGATCAGCGCGGCGGCAAGGGCCATGGACCGAGCCCGGGTCCCCATCCGTCCCTCCGTTGCGACGGCCGCCTTACGCCAGCGGCTCGCTGACCTGCAGGACGGGCTCGATCGTCGTGAACTTCGCGACGTCGCCCATCACCTCGTCGCCCGCCTTCGCAAGGCAGGCCTGGAGGGCGTCGTGGGACGCGAGATCGTACATCGCGGTCAGGATGTCGCCGGGCTCCTCCACCGGACCGCCGCCGCTTTCGCCCTTGAAGACACGGACCTTTTCCAGGCCGCTGTCGCTCCAGTGCTTCTTCACGAGCGGAATGTGATGGGACAGGTAATAGTCGTAGTCGAACTTTGCGCCTTCGACGTTCGGGTACATTACCGAAACCAGGATCATTTCTCCCCCTATCCTCTGTGTTGCGGTGAGGGCCGCACGCTATCAGGTTTCGGCGGACCGGGCAGCGGCAATATTACCCGTCACGTCCCGAAATAGGCCCGCAACCGGTCGATGGCGGCGTCCAGCGTTTCGTCCTTCTTGCAGAAGGAAAAGCGGATGAAATGGGAAGGTGGGTCACTGACATAGAAGGCACTGACCGGGACACCGGTGACACCCGCTTCGACCGTCAGCTTGCGGCAGAACTCGACATCGTCGCCGTTGAAACCGTCCATCCGGGGCAGCAGCGGCCGGAAATCTGCGGTGATGAAATAGGTGCCGGCACAGTCGATGACCTCGAAACCGACCTCGCGGAGCCCCGCCCCCAGCCGATCGCGGCCATGCTGCATTTCGGCCGCCAGTCCGCTGAAATAGCCGTCGTCCTTGCCCAGCCCGTAGGCCGCCGCCCGCTGCAGGTTCGGCGGAGTCGTGAAGGTCAGATACTGATGGGTCTTGGCGACCGCCGTGAGAAGCTCCGCAGGCCCCGTCATATAGCCGACCTTCCAGCCGGTGACCGAGAATGTCTTGCCCGCCGATCCGATACGGATGCAGCGCTCCCGCATACCCGGCAAGGTCATGAGCGGAACGTGGCGGCGTCCATCGAAGAGAATATGTTCGTAGACCTCGTCGCAAACGGCATAGGTGCCGTATCGCTCGACCATTTCCGCGATCAGCGCCCTTTCGGCATCGCTGTAGACCTTGCCGGCGGGGTTGTGCGGATCGTTGAGCAGAATAAGCTTTGTCTTTTCCGAGAAGGCGGCCTCGAGCGCCGCCCGGCTCAACGTCCAGTCCGGCGGCGCAATGCGGACCCTCTTTGCGACCGCCCCGGCCCGCCGGACCAGCGGCAGATAGCAATCATACAGGGGCTCGATCAGAACCACTTCGTCTCCGGGTTCGATGAGCCCGAAGAGGCACGCGGCGAGCGCCTCCGTCGCGCCCGACGTCACCAGCGTTTCCGTTTGCCAGTCGACATCGAGGTCATAGAAACGCTTGTTGTGCGCGGCCACGGCCTGGCGCAATTCCGGCACCCCCATCATGGGCGGATACTGGTTGGGCCGGTCGTCGAGCGCGTCGCGGGCGGCTGCCCGAACGTCGTCCGGGCCGTTCCCGTCCGGGAAGCCCTGACCCAGATTGACGGCTTTGTGTTCGATGGCGAGCCGGGACATGACCTCGAAGACGGTCGTGCCCAGGGCGGACATGATGCTGTTGGCAGGTTTCATCGCTGGAAAACCGCAGGAGAAGGGGAAACGGGGGTCGCGGAGATCGGGTCCTGGCCTGGACATGCGGGTAACAGAAACGCGGTCGGGGCCGCTACTTCATCGGCAGGTCGCCGCGCCGCATACGGACGACGACCAGCCCGACGAGCCGGTCCAGCAAACCGCGCACTTCCGCACGGATCGTCGGGCGATAGGCCTTCCGGGACGGGTCGAACCAGCGGCCTGTATTGACCGTCGCCTTGACGCTGTAGGTCGTCGTTCGGCCATTCCGCGTGACGTCGACTGCCATAGAGAGGCGGCAGATCGCGCTGGAACCGGGGCCGATTTCGGCCTTTTCCCGGGTGCAGAGTTCACTGAAGTCCGACAGCGAGACCTTGCCTGGCCGCGCACTGCTCCGAAAAGCGATGACAAGCTTCCAGAACAGGTAATCGGCCATGTTCACGGCATAGGGTTCGCCGCTCGCGGTTGGGTAATAGGCGATGGCCTTGTCGAAGGACGCACGATCCATGTCCTGTACGATCTGGTGCTGGCTGCCCAGACGCCGAACGTTGGCCGACGGATGCACATCGTCGACCTTTTCCGCCTGCGCCCGGACCGGGTTGGACGGCGGGGTCGCGAGACACAGCGAGAGCGCGACGGCCGACAGGAAACCGAGCGTCGGCAGACCGGGGCGTTTCTGGATGGTATGGGCGTTCACGTTTCCTCCTGCGCGCACTTTAACTTCCTACTGCTCGGCCGGTGTCGACAGGCCGGGTACCGCGGCCCTGAGTGCGAGCAGAAGCCGGTGGAGCGGCTTCTTGAGTTCCGCATGAACCGTTGGCGCGTAGTCCGGCCGCGCAGGGTCGAACCAGGCGCCGACCTTCATACGGTTCAGGCGAACGGCCACCGGCCGCTGACGCCCGTCGATCACGATTGTCAGCCGGGCCGACATGTCGCAGAGCACCTGCTTGAAGACAAGCGGCGTCTCCGGAAAGCAGACGAGACGCAGCCTGTTGAGCTCCAGCCCGTCGACACGCGCCGACGGCGCGAACATGTTCACGATCCGCCAATAGAGGTAGCGGCCGACTGCGACCTCGTGAAGCTGGCCGCCCTTGCTCGGATACACGGCCTTGGCCGGGAGGAAGGAGGCTTCGTTGACGTCGGCAATCACCGCATGAACCGCGGCCAGCTTCTGCCACTTCGCATATGGAATTTCATTTGCTTCCGCTTCCCCCGCGCCGAGGACGAGCGGCCCCGTGCAGGTCAGCGCAGCAAGGATGGCGCAGATCAGGAAAAACCGTCTTGTCATGGCCGACTTCCTCCCGGAACGCGGGTCTTGCACCGATATGCCCGCTGAGCGATTGGCACGACGCCTTCGCCGGGCCATAGTCGGCCAAAATCACTTGAGGGGAAAGCCCGATGACCGATGCCTCCGCGGCCGGGATGCCGGCCCCGGCCGCCCGCCTTCATCCCGTCGCCGCGCTCGACCGGCTGGGGACGGAAACCGCCTTTCAGGTCCTTGCCCGCGCCGAGGCGCTCCGCCGCGGCGGCAAGGAGGTCATCAATCTCGGCATTGGCCAACCCGACTTCCAGACGCCACCCCACGTGGTCGCCGCGGCCCAGAAAGCGCTGGCCGATGGCCATCATGGCTATACCCCGGCCGCCGGCATCCCCGAACTGCGCGAAGCCGTTGCGGCCCATATCGCCGCCTTCCGGGGCGAAACCGTGTCGCCGGACAATGTCCTGATCCTGCCCGGCGGCAAGGTGACGATGTTCTTTGCCATCCTGATGTTCGGGGAGCCGGGCGCGGAGATCCTCTATCCCAACCCCGGGTTCCCGATCTACGAATCGGTCATCCGCTTCACGGGCGCGAAACCGGTGCCGATCGAGCTTCACGAGGACACGGGCTTCGCCTTCGATCCGGAGGCCGTGCTGGCGTCGATCACACCGGCGACCCGCCTGATGATCCTCAACAGCCCGGCCAACCCGACCGGCGGCGTCGTCCCGCGTGCGGCCTACGACCGGCTTGTTGCCGGGCTGGCCGACCATCCGCAGGTCGCGATCCTGAGCGACGAGATCTACAGCCGCCTCCTGTTCGACGGGCAGGATCATGTGACCCTCCTCTCCTATCCGGAGATCCGCGACCGGCTGATCCTGCTCGACGGCTGGTCCAAGACCTACGCAATGACCGGCTGGCGGCTCGGCTACAGCATCTGGCCGGACGGCCTGGTCGACATGGCCGAACGGCTGGCCGTCAACTGCCATTCCTGCGTCAACGCGCCGACCCAGTGGGCGGGGCTCGCCGCCCTCCAAGGGCCGCAGGACTTCGTCGACGAGATGCGCGAGGCCTTCGCCCGGCGCCGGCGCCTGATCGTCGACGGCCTGAACGATCTCCCCGGAGTATCTTGCGTCGAACCCGGCGGCGCCTTTTATGCGTTTCCGAACATCGCCGGCACCGGCTTCTCGGCCTCCCGTCTGCAGGACGGACTTCTCGAAGAGGCCGGCGTCGCGGTCATTGCCGGCACAAGTTTCGGTGCGTTGGGCGAAGGCTATTTGCGCTTTTCATATGCAAACAGCGCCGAGAATATCGAGCGCGCGCTGGAGCGATGCCAAGCCTGGCTGCGTTCCGCCTCACAAGAATGATCATACGATAGGCAGGTGATTATTTTTGCGGCACATTGTTTGCCGAAATTTGCAGCACTGCCTGGAGCTGCGCGCGACGAAGGCACGAAATTCGGCTTGCCCAGGTTTGGCACGCTTCGTGCATATCCCGTAGCGGGTGCGACGGACGACGACCGGGCGCCCGATGGGGGTCTCCGTCCCGGAGGCACCGGGCAGTAAGGATTGAACTCAGGCAGGTCAAAGGGCCGCCCGACACCGCGGGAGCGAAATGAAGAAGATCGAAGCTATCATCAAGCCTTTCAAACTCGACGAGGTGAAGGAGGCATTGAACGATCTCGGCCTCAAGGGTCTGACCGTCGTCGAGGCGAAGGGGTTCGGTCGTCAGAAAGGACATACCGAGCTGTATCGCGGCGCCGAGTATGTCGTCGACTTTCTGCCGAAGGTGAAAATCGAGGTGGTGCTGGACGACGATCAGGTCGACGGCGCCATCGAGGCCATCGTCGAAGCCGCCAAGACCGACAAGATCGGCGACGGCAAGA
>CAYGKX010000175.1:0-8188 GCA_964350225.1 uncultured Rhodospirillaceae bacterium
CGAGCATGACGACACCGAGGCCGCCCACAAGCTGGTGACGAGCCATCTGCGGCTCGCTGCCAAGATCGCCATGGGCTATCGCGGCTACGGCCTGCCGGTGGCGGAGCTGATCTCCGAGGGCAATGTCGGCATGATGCAGGCCGTCAAGCGTTTCGACCCCGAGAAGGGTTTCCGCCTCGCGACCTATGCCATGTGGTGGATTCGCGCCTCGATCCAGGAATACATCCTGCATTCCTGGTCGCTGGTGAAGATGGGCACGACCGCGGCGCAGAAAAAGCTGTTCTTCAACCTGCGCAAGATGAAGGGCAAGCTGAAGGCGCTGGAGGAAGGCGACCTGTCGCCCGAGAACGTGAAAAAGATCTCGACCGAGCTGTCGGTGTCCGAGGAGGAGGTGGTGAACATGAACCGCCGCCTCGCCGCGCCCGACCATTCGCTGAACGCCCCGCTGAGGGTGGACGGCGACGGCGAGTGGCAGGACTGGCTGGTCGACGAGGATCAGCAGTCGCAGGAAAAGATCGTCGGCGACAATCAGGAGCTGACCATGCGCCGGGCCATGCTGGCCGAGGCGATGAAGACGCTCAACAAGCGGGAGCGCCATATCCTGACGGAGCGCCGCCTGCGCGACGATCCGCTGACGTTGGAAGAGCTGAGCCAGGAATACGGCATCTCGCGCGAACGGGTGCGCCAGATCGAGGTGCGTGCGTTCGACAAGCTCCAGAAGGCGATCAAGAACAAGGTCGTCGAGCAGCAGATCAGCATGTAGTCCCCGGGCCGCGAGGCCTCTGCGGCGAAGCGGGGCGGGCGCGTGCGTCCGCCCCTTTTCGTGGGCGGGCTTCCTGATCTCTCCAGGTCGCTCCCGGGGCCGCTTCCGGGGCCGCCCCTGGGGCCGCCTCTGGGGCCGCCTCTGGGGCCGCACGTACAACTGGCGGGCGCGGGCGGCGATGCCTAAACTCCCACTCCCGCCCGCCGGGCGACCCGCCCGGCACCACGTCCGAGGCACCATCGGGAGTGCAGCGTGAATTTGGCCGACGCCCTCAGGACCGCCGTTTCCCACCATACCGCCGGCCGCTTCGACGAAGCGGACCGCCTCTATACCGCGATCCTGCGCGCCTCGCCGGGTAACGCCGACGCCCTGCATCTGTCCGGTCTCGTCCGCTTTCAGAAGGGCGATCATGCGACGGCCCTCGACCGCATCCGGAAGGCCCTGGGCGCACGCGGAGACTCGCCCGATATCTGGATGAATTACGGCACGGTCTTGAGTGATGCCGGCGACCGCGCGGGTGCGCGGGAGGCCTATGAACGTGCGCTTGCACTAAAGCCCGATCACAGCGGTGCGCTGGCCAATCTCGGCACCCTCCATCAGGGCGAGGGGAATCACGACGCGGCGATCGGGCTCTACCGGCGGGCGCTCGACCTCGACCCGGGTCAGGCATCGGCCTGGACCAATCTCGGGCTTGCGCACCTGGCCGCGGGTGACGCCGCCTCCGCCTGCGACGCCTTGCAGCGTGCGGCTGATCTCGCACCCGGTCAGTCGACCTTTTACAACCTTGGAACCGCGCTGGGCCGGGCCGGGCGGCTGGAGGATGCCGCCGCGGCCTACGAAGCCTGCCTCGAGGCGGCGCCGCGCGACGTCAGGGCCTGGACCAACCTGGGCACCGTCCTGCGCGACCTGGCTCGATACGGGGAGGCGCGGGCGGCGTATGACCGGGCGCTGACCATCGCGCCGGACACCGCCTTCTCGCTGTTCAACCGCGCCCTCCTGCAGCTACTGACCGGCGATTTCGCGGCCGGCTGGCCGGCCTACGAGGAGCGGCTGAAAAGCCCGGAGTTCCCCTGGAAGCCGCGGCCCTTCGACCTGCCGGAATGGCGGGGGGAGCCGATCGTGGACGGACGGCTCCTGGTCGGCTGGGAACAGGGGGTCGGCGATCAGGTGATGTTCGCCGCCTGCCTGCCCGATCTCGCCGCCCGCGGGATCCGGGCGCTGGTCGAGTGCGAGGATCGCCTCATCCCGCTGTTCGAGCGGTCCTTCCCCGGTTTCGATTTCGTTGCCCGGCGAACGCCCCCGGGGCCCGAGACCGCCGCGGACGACCTCGTCGCCCATATCCATCTCGGCTCGCTTCCGGGGCGCCTTCGGCCCGACCCGATGCAGGCCCCGCCGGGCGACGCCTTTCTGATCGCGGATCCGGTGAAGACCGCCGGCTTTGCCCGGCGATACCGCGCGGACGGGCACACCGCCGTCGTCGGCATTTCCTGGCGCAGCGGCAATGCGGAGGAGGGGGCAAAGCGGTCGGTGCCGCTGTCCGATTGGGGACCGATCCTCGGCCGGCCCGACATCCGCTTCGTCTCACTGCAATATGGCGACCACGCGGGGGAGATCGCGGCGGCCCCCGGCGATATCCTGGTCGACCCGGCCGTCGACGCCCTCGCCGACCTCGACGGCTTCGCGGCCCAGGTCGCGGCGATGGACCTGGTCATCACCATCGACAATTCGACGGCCCATTTCGGCGGGGCGCTGGGGGTCCCGACCTGGACCCTTCTGACCCGGGTCCCCGAGTGGCGCTGGCTCGCGGAGGGCGACGCGACCTATTGGTACCGCTCCATGCGCCTCTTCCGGCAGCCGGCGCGGGGCGCCTGGGACCCCGTCGTCCAGGCCGCCGCCGCCGCCCTCGATCGCTTCGAACTCCCGGCTCCCCGATGAGCGACGCGAAGACCAAACCGGCGCGCAAGACGCCAAAAAAGCCACGACCCCGGCGCAGTCTTCGCTCGCGCCTGCTCAGACGGAAGCCGGAGCCGCCGGCCGACGTGCCGCGCTTCTGCGATGTCGTCATGAAAGGCGGCATCACCTCGGGCGTCGCCTACCCGCTGGCCATGTGCGAATTGGCCAAGGCCTTCCGCTTCAAGAATATCGGCGGCACGTCGACCGGGGCCATTGCCGCTGCCTATACCGCCGCCGCCGAATATGGCCGCAACAAGCGTGGCGCCGGGTTCGAGGCCCTCGCGGAGCTGCCCAGGTGGTCCGGTCGCCAGGCCGTGCCGGGGATATCGAACCTCCTTGGCCTGTTCCAGCCCGCACCGGGCACCGCGCCGCTCTTCAACATTTTCGTCTCCGGCCTGCGGGGCCGGCGCGACAAGGTGGGCCGGGTGCTGAACGTCGGTTGGGCCTGCCTCAGGAACCTGCCGCTTCACATCCTCGCCGGCGCCGCGCCGGGTCTGGTGCTCGGCGCGCTCGCCGCGACCGAGCTGCACAGCCCCATCGCCTACGTCTCGCTGGTTCTCGCCGTGCTGCTCGTTCTTGTCGGCGTGCCGCTGGCGGTAGGGCTCGCAATCCTGCGTATCGTGCTGCGCAAGGTGCCGGACAATTTCTACGGCGTCTGCACGGGATATGTCCCGGCGGAGAAAGCGCGGGGCACGCCCCTCACCACCTGGCTGATGGAAACGATCGATCGCATCGCCGGCCGCGATCCGGCGATGGACCCGCCGCTGACCTTCGGCGACCTTCGTCGCGTGCCGGAGGATCGGGGCGGAGACATCAACCTGGAGATGATGACGACCAATCTCACCCAGGGCCGGCCGATGCGCGTTCCCTTCGAGGATCCGGGCCTGAAGGGTTTCGGTCAGTATTACTTCGACCCGCAGGAAATGCGCCGCTTCTTTCCGCCGCGCATCGTCGACTGGCTGGTCGCCCACGCCCCGGCCGGCGATCTGCACGACAAGTATGCGCCTCTCATGCCCCTGCCGCGGGGCGACGACCTGCCGGTCGTCGTCGGCGCCCGGCTGTCGCTGTCCTATCCGATGCTCCTGTCGGCCGTGCCGCTCTACACGATCGACTGGACGCGGGAGATGCCGAACCACGAACCGCAGCCCGAACGCTGCTGGTTCTCCGATGGGGGCATCACCAGTAACTTCCCCGTCCACTTCTTCGACCAGCCGCTGCCCCGCTGGCCGACCTTCGCGATCAACCTGCGCCCGCCCCATGTCGACCTGCCCGGCGAGGAGGTCTGGATGCCCCGCAGCAATCGGGAGCGCGGGGTCGCCATGTGGTACCGCTTCGATGCGGGCGGGCGCCCGACCCTGCGCGGCTTCATCCACGCCATCAAGGAGGTCGGGCAGAACTGGATGGACAACGAACAGGCGCGCGTCCCCGGTTACCGAGACCGTGTCGTCCACATCACGCGCAAGCCCGAGGAAGGCGGCGTGAACCTGAACATGCCCGGCGACGTCATCGAGGAGAGCGCCGAACGCGGCCGGCGGGCGGGGCATATGCTGGTCGAGCGGTTCGCCACCGGACCGAAATGGGACGTCGACGGCAACTGGCTCAACCACCGCTGGGTGCGCTACCGCTCGACCATGCATGTCGTGGAGGAACTCCTGAAGGACCTGCATGACGGCTACCACTACAGCTTCCGCGACCAGGTGAGTTACGAGGATATTGTCCGCCGTCCCCTCGCCAAGGGGCCGCCTGACTATCCCTGGTACAGCGAGGCCCAACGCAAATTCGCGATCGAGACGAGTGATGCGCTGGCCGAACTGGTTCACAAATGGACGGAGCCGGACGACACCTTCGGGCGGGTTGCGGACGACGACAAGGGCCCGCCCGAACCGTATCCGGTACTGCGCATCGTGCCGAGGGTCTGACCTGTCCGCTCAGACGAGGTCGGTGTCGGCGTAGGTGAGATAGAAGGTCGTGAGGATATCCGCGCCGATGTCGGGGTCGGCCGTCTGCATGATCCAGGAGCCGCCATGGGGGAAGACGCCCTTGACCCATCCGGCGGCGGCCATCCTGTCGGCGAGTTCGCCGCCATTCTGCAGGACCATCAGGCTCGTTGCGCAGCCTGCGGCCGCCGCATCCCTGCGAAAGATCGCGTCGAGTTGCTCCAGGGCGTCCGGGCGTCCGTCCCACATGATGTCGCAGACATGGAAGGTCTCGCCTGTAACGGTGTGAACGCCCCAGGCGGCCGGCTGGCCCGTGCCGTCGACCAGGGCGACATACCCATAGGCGACGTCGGGCCGGTCGGGAAAACGCCGGCGGGCCCAGGCAGCATCGCGGACGGCGATCCGCGGGTGGCGCGCGGCGATGCGCGGCCAAAGCCTGTCGAGCAACCCGATCGCCGCCTCGCCCTCCACGACGGAGTAGGGGGAGTTGCCGCCCGCATTGGCACCGGCCGCATTGGCACCACCCGCGACCGCCCGCTCGAACAGGGCGATCGGCTCGGGCCCGATATAGGGGGTCTTGTGCTGGTAAAGGCGGCTTGCGGTCCGGCCGGCGAAGCCGAAGACGATGGACAGGCGTTCGCCTTCGGCGCTGTCGCTCCCCGCCTCACCGGTTGCGGTGCTGTGCGCCATGTTCGCTTCGAGAAAGTGGTTCAGCGTCTCGATGAAGACGTTTCGCCGGATCAGGTCCGGATGGCGCCGGCAGTAGACATCGGCGCCCAGCCCGGCGAGTTTGCGCTTGCCGTCATATTGCCAGACGAGGGGCACGGCGCCGTAAAAGGCGAGGACCATGCCGTCCGCGTCGACGGCGACGGACATGAAGCGGCCGAAGGGCACGTCGGCGAACTTCCAGTGCCAGTAGTCGAGACCGCGGTCCAGTTTGAAGGTCTCGTTGAAGCCGTCGAGGATCGACCGCTCGTCGCCCGGCCGGTAGGCGCGATAGCCGATCTCTCCGATCTGCCGGGCCCGGAAGCCGCCTCGCTTGTAGTGCGGCAGGGCGGAATTTCGATCGCGGACCTCATGCGGGCGCAGGTCTTCGCTGCGCGGGTCCCTGTTACCAGACGAGAGTTCGGGGCGCTGCGAAGTGGCGGAGCGACCCGCGGCGCCAGTGCGGCTGCGGGACTTGCGGCGGAAGAAACGGAGCAAGACGCTGACCCGACGGTTTTCCGGACTAATGTGTTGTTAACCGTTCCGCGGACATGCGGCAACCGGTGTCGGACCGGCATGCCGGGGACACTTGGAGTGTCCGAGAGCGAGGTCGCCCGCGCGGTGGCAGCGGGGATCAGCGATAGGCGATCAGGGCGATCTGGGTTGCCAGCCGGTCGAGGCCCTTCACCTTGTCGGCGTTGGTCAGGATCGCGACGTAGATGTCCTGCCCGGACGCCTTGCCCCAGGTGTCCTTCCCCGGACGGTGCAGGATCTTGTTGATCGCGGTGAAACCGGGGATCTCGCCGATCGTGAAATACTCGTTCCAGGCACCGCCCTTGCGAACATAGAACCCTGCTCCGTAGGGCGCGATCATACCGGGCAGCGCAATATACTGGCCGAACAACAGGCTGCGCGACTTGGGGTCGAACAGCTTGGTGCGCATGACCGCGTTGCTCCAGGCCTGAAGGTCCATCGCCGTCGAGGTCGCGTCGGCGCTGCCGAAGAGCATGTTCGGGTTGATCTCCGGCGCCGGCTTGCCTTTGATCGTGCCATAGGCCCGCTGGTTCAGGGGCTGCCGCGCCAGGAAGCTCGAGCGCGGCATCAGGAACAGCTCGAAGAATTCCGACGTGATGTAGTCGTGGTAGAACAGTTCCAGCCCGATCTCGATCACGTTGGCCAGCAGGAAATAGTTGCTGTCGCTGTATTTCCACTGGGTGCCGGGCGTGAACAGCACGTCGCGCGCCTTGATGAATTCCAGTACCCGGCGCTGTGTGATGCGATGCGCCTGGGAGAAGATCCGCTCCTCATAGAAGATCGAATCCTTCAGGGCCGGGACGCCCGATGTGTGGGTCAGGAGATTGCCGACCGAGGCGTCGCGCCAGTGGGTCACCCCCTTGAAATAGGCTGTCAGCTTGTCGCTCATGGCCAGCTTGCCGCCGCCCATGCCGAGGCCCCGCTGGCGCAGCAGCATGATCGCGCCCGCGGTGAACTGCTGGGTGACCTGACCGATGGGATAGACCGTGTTGCGGGTCGCTTTCACCCCCGGCCGGGCCTGACCGAAGCCCTTGCCGTAGACGATATAGCCATTGACGGTAATCGCGGCGGACAGGCCGGGGATCCGCTGGGCCCGCCGGAATTGCTCGAGGAGGGCATCGATCTGCCGCTGCTTGCCGGCCGGCAGCGGTTTGTCGATCGTCGGGCCTTCCTTGTTCTTCGGGGTCGTCGACGTCTGGGCCGCGGCGCCGGCGACGATCGGCGCCGACAGGGCTAGGGTCAGCGGAAATGCTTGGAAAATCCGGTGCATGGGCACCCCGTGGGTCATGTTGCGCCGCACTCTCTTCCAGCCGTCCATGACGGTCCAGTTAAGCTTTTGTTACAGCGCGATCCCGTGAACTGAGCGCAATAATTCCCCCTGACGGGCCGGTCAGTCGACGAATGGATCGGTCACGAGAATGGTGTCGTCGCGTTCCGGGCTGGTCGAGAGGAGCGCGACCGGCGCCTCGATCAGTTCTTCGATGCGGCGGATATACTTGATCGCGGTCGCGGGCAGATCGACCCAGGAGCGGGCGCCCTGGGTGCTGTCCTGCCAGCCCTCGAATGTCTCGTAGATCGGCTCCGCCGCCGCCTGCTGGTCGGGCGCGGCGGGGTAGTAGTCGATCACCAGCCCGTTGATGCGGTAGCCCGTGCAGCCCTTCACCTCGTCCAAGCCGTCCAGGACGTCAAGTTTGGTCAGCGCGATGCCGTCGATGCCACCGATCTTGACCGCCTGGCGGACCATCACGGCGTCGAACCAGCCGCAGCGCCGCTTCCGCCCCGTGACCACGCCGAACTCGTGCCCGCGCTCGCCCAGGCGCTGGCCGTCCTCGTCCAGCAGCTCGGTCGGGAAGGGCCCATTGCCCACGCGGGTGGTGTAGGCCTTGGTGATGCCCAGGACGTAGCTGACCGCGCTCGGCCCGATGCCGGCGCCCAGTGCCGCCTGGCCGGCGATGGTGTTAGACGAGGTGACATAGGGATAGGTGCCATGGTCGATGTCGAGCATGGTGCCCTGCGCGCCCTCGAACAGGATGCGCTTGCCCGCGCGGCGCAACTCCGCCAGCCGGCGCCATACCGGTTCGGCGAAGGGCAGCAGGCGCGGGGCGAGGGCGAGCAACGCTTCTTTCAGGGCCGCGCCGTCGACCGGTTCGGCGCCCAGGCCGGCGCGGAGCGCATTGTGGTGGGCGAGGAGGTTGTCGATCTTGCCGCCGAGGCTGTCCGGATCGGCCAGGTCGCAGACGCGGATCGCGCGGCGGCCGACCTTGTCTTCATAGGCCGGGCCGATCCCGCGGCCGGT
>CAYGKX010000176.1:0-4145 GCA_964350225.1 uncultured Rhodospirillaceae bacterium
TACGACTTCTCGACCCTCCGGCGCGCCGCGCGGGCGGAGGGTCGAGAAGTCGTAGCCGATCCCGCCGCCCGGCTGCATGGTCAGGGCGGCTTCGCGCAAATGCTCGAAGATGCCCGACATGTCGTCGGGGATCGTGCCCATCACGAAGCAGTTGAAGAGGGTGACGCTGCGCGCCGTGCCGGCGCCGGCGACGATCCGACCGGCCGGCAGGAAGCGGAAATCGGCCATCGCGTCGTAGAACCGGTCTTCCCATCCGGCAGCATCCGCCTCGGGCGCGGCGAGCGCGCGGGCGACCCGCCGCCAGGTGTCCTCGACGGATTTGTCCACAGCCGCGCCATCGGGGGACTTGAAGCGGTACTTCATGTCCCAGATCTGCTGCGAAATGGTCGACAGGCCGGCCATGGAAAGCCTCTCCTCAAAGACGGGCGATGGTGGGTTCGTCGGTCATGCGGCGGTCCGAACGTGCCGAAAGCCAGGCGGCGCGGGCGGTCCCGGCATGACAGACACCTAACTTACGGCGTCGGCGACCGCCGGGCAATCATTTGTTCCGTTTCTGTTTCCACACGTCATCGCGACATTAAGCGTCTGAGATATGGGTCTTTTCGCAACTTATGCACCCTTTCCCCGCTTCCCTTTCGCGGCCGTTGGGGAAAGGCGCCTATTTTGCCCACAGGTCTGTCAACAAGACTGTCGGCGGTTGATCGGCACGGGGTGCGCCCGTATGGTTCCGCGCCTTCGGCCCCATCCCCGGCCGAGGCGGATGGAGGAGCGTTTTTCGGCATGTCGAACGGCGGCGCTGGATCGGGCGGCTCGATGCCCGGCAAGATCGGCTACGGCACCAGTATCAATATGAAAGGCGGCCAGAAGGACGGCCGCTGGGCGGGACAGGTATCGCGCCCACCCCAGACCCTCAGGGAAAAGGAACAGGAGGTGTTGCGCCGCGCCAATGCGGGCGACATGGCCGGTGCCCTTGCGCTGTGCGAGGCGATCCTCCAGGAGAAGCCGCGCCATGTAGAAGCGATTAATTTCAACGGCATCCTGCGCGCGCAGCTTGGCGACATGGGGGGCGCCGAGGCCCGCTTCCGCCAGGTCCTGAAGCACGAGGCGCGTCACTTCGACGCCCTGAACAATCTCGGCAACATCGCCCTGCAGAGCGGCCGGTTCGACGCGGCGAAGGATTATTACGAGCGGGCGGGCCGGGTTCGCCCGGGCGACCCGTCGCTTGCGGAGAATCTGCAGCAGGTCGAGGGCGCGCTCGAGGACATCGCCCGCGCCGTTGCCGCGGCGGAGAAGGAGGTCGCGGCCGCGCCCGACGACCCTCGCGCCCATGTTCGCCTCGGCCATGCCCTTCGGTCCGGCGGGCGTCATGTTCCGGCGATCCGTGCCTTCCGAAAGGCCGGGGAACTCGCGCCGGAAGATCCCGCTGTGCACCGCGAGGTGACGACGTTCCTCGGCAGTCTCGCGCTGCCCGAATATCATCGGGAGGCGGAGGACGCCCTCGTCTGGTGTTTCGAGAACCCGCTGTCCTATCACGTCGAACTGGGTCGGTCGGCCGCGCATCTGCTGGTACTCAAGTACGACCTGGAGACGGTGGCCCCCTCCCGCGCGGCGGCACGGGCTGGCGACGACCTACTCTTGCGGCACCTCCTGACGACGACGGTCAATGCCGACATACGTCTGGAGCTCTTCCTGACCGCCCTGCGCCGCCGGGCGATGACGGATCCGACGGCCCTGCCGGGCCCTCTGGTCGCCGCCCTCGCCGTTCAGTGTTTCAACAACGAATATGTCTTCGTCACCGACGTCGATGAGGACAGCCACCTGCAGACGCTGGTGCGGCGCATCGAGGCGACGACGGCGCCAGAGCAACTGGTAGAGGCCGCCGGCGACCTGCTCCGGATCGCTCTCTATCGGCCGCTGGCCGCACTCGCCAATGCCGACGCCATTGCCGCCGTGCCCGAGGATGCCTGGCCCGGGGAAGCGCGCCGTCTCGTGCGCCTGACCCTCCTTGACGCGAGGGACGAAGCCGCGCGGAAGGAAGGATTTCCGGCCCTGACGGCAATCGAGGACACCGTTTCGCAAGCCGTGCGTGGCCAGTATGAGGAGCATCCCTATCCGCGCTGGGTACAGCTGCCGTCCCGGCCGGGCATTTCCGTCGGACAGGTGCTGGCCCGGCAGTTCCACGACTACGACCCGCTGGCCGTCCTGGAATCGGGGCCCTACGACGTCCTCGTCGCCGGTTGCGGCACCGGGTGGCATCCGATCAACGTCGCAATGGTCTACGAGGGCGCGCGGGTGCTCGCCGTCGATCTCAGCCGCACCTCGCTCGCCTATGCCGCCCGCATGGCGGAAAAGCACGGCGTTACCAATATCGAATTCGCCCAGGCCGATATCCTCGGGCTCCTGAAGCTGGAGCGGCAGTTTCCGCTGATCGAAAGCATCGGCGTGCTTCACCATATGGCGGAGCCGTCCCAGGGCTGGCGCGTCCTGACCGGCCTCCTCGCGCCGGGCGGCGTCCTGAAGCTCGGTCTCTACAGCGAGCGCGCCCGCCAGGTGGTGGTCGCCGCGCGCGACCGGATCGCCCATGAACAGGTTCCGTCGACAACAGACGCCATCCGGGATTTCCGAGGCCGAATCATCGCCGAAGGCATCGCCGGGCCGCTCGCACCGCTCCTCGTCGAGCCGGACTTCTTCAGCGTCAGCACCTGCCGCGACCTGCTGTTCCATGTCCAGGAACACCGCTACACGCCGGAGAGACTGGCCCGGGAAGTCGAGGCGAACGGCCTGCGCTTCCTCGGCTTCGAGCTGACCGACGACGCGATGAAGGCGATGTACAGGGAGAAGTTCCCGGACGACCCGCACCTGACGAACCTGCGTCACTGGGAGGCTTTCGAAGCGGCGGTCCCAGCGGCGCTGACGGGTTACGAGTTCTGGTGCCAGAAGCCGGCTCTGTAGCCGAACCCCCGCGCCCGCCTGCACCGGGCCGCCGCCCGGTCACCGGCGGCGCGCGGCAAAGCCCTCCTCGGACAGGCGGTTGGAAGCGGTCTCAATCCGCTCCTGGAGGATGGCCATGAATTCCTGTCGGGAGAGACCGGGTTCGATGGGCTCAAGATACTCCAGGGTGATCGTTCCCGGCCATTTGGTGAAGGACTTGCGTGGCCAGAAGACGCCGGAATTGAGGGCGATGGGGACCACCGGCACGCCCAGATCCTTGTAGACGGCGGCGATGCCCGAGTGGTAGGGCCGCGTCTCGCCCGGCGGCACGCGGGTGCCCTCGGGCGCGACCCAGATACAGCGCCCCCGCGCGATTTCCTGCTTCGCCCGTGCGACCATCTTCTTCAGCGCCCGGCGCCCGGCCTTGCGGTCGATCGGCACCATGCCGATCTTCGCCAGAAACCAGCCATAGAGCGGGATCCACTGAAGCTCTTTCTTGAGGATGGCGGAAAAGCGCGGGCCGATCACCAGGAAGGCGATCGTTTCCCAGGCCGACTGATGCTTGGTCGCGAAGATGACCGGGCCATCGGGAAGGCGCTCAGCGCCGACGACCCGGTGGTCCAGCCGCGCGATGACCCGGCCCAGCCACAGGCAGCCGCGTGCCCAGAAGACGGCAATGCCGTAGGCGCGATCCCGCGGTAACAGGGCCATGACCGGTGCCAGGGGGCTCATCGCGAGGGTCCACAGCACCATGCTGGCAAAATAGAGGGCGGAACGGATCTTGATCACGGGGCAGGGCGGGTCCGGGGCGGATTTCGGGATGGAAGGGGCGCCGTGTCAGGTGATGAACTGACGGAGGTAGGCGGCGACATACTTGTGATACTCGCCGATCAGGATGGCAAGCCCGCTGGCACTGCGCCACCAGCGGCCCGGACTGGTGACCCGAGGTACGACCGCATAGGGGATGATGCGTGCGTGAGGCAGGGAGTGGCGCAGTTCCACCAGGCTGCGGCGCATATGATAGTTCGCCGTAACGAGCCGCATCGACTTCAGGTTCTTGCTGTTGAACCAGTGGGCGATCTCGGTCGCGTTGCCACGGGTATGTTCCGCGCGGTAGCCGAGGGTGATGCGGTCGGCGAGATCCTCCGGCGGGTTCTTCAGGAGCTTCAGGATATCGGTCTTCGTGACCCTCCGGTTGACACCGGACAGAAAGA
>CAYGKX010000176.1:4155-8133 GCA_964350225.1 uncultured Rhodospirillaceae bacterium
GCGGCCAGCCGTCCGCTGCCTCCGGTCAGGACCACGATGGCATCGGTCTTGGTCGTCGGGTTCGCAGGCGGGGTCGGCAGGGTCGCCGTGAACCAGGCGAAGCCCGCAACCCACAGGAAGAAGAGGGATGCACCGATGGCGCCGGCCCAGCGCATCGCGCGCCGGAGCCCGCCGCCGGCGCTGGGGCGCTGGGTTATCTCGTCGCCAGAAGGCGGTCGACGGCGTGCCATAGGTCTTCGTGCGTTTCGACGGGGGCCAGGGGGGCGGGCAGGCCGGCCGCCAGCGTGGCGCGGCCCTTGCCGGTGAGTACCAGGTGGCGCGGACAGCCTGCCGCGGCGGCCGCTTCGAGGTCGCGCAGACTGTCGCCGATCATCGGCGTTTCCGAAGCCGTCGCCCCGAACTGGCGAAGCGCCTCCTCGAGCATGCCGGGGCCGGGCTTCCGGCGGCGGGTCGCCCGATCCGGCGCGTCCGGTGCGACGAAGATCGCGTCCAGATGTGCGTCGGCCTCCGACAGCGTCTCTTCCAGCTTGCGGTGAATGCTGTCCAGCATCGCCTCGTCGATGATCCCGCGTCCCAGGATGGATTGATTGGTGCAGACCGCGACCCGGATGTCCGCCCGGTTGAGGCGGGCGACGGCCGCCGCCGCGCGCGGCAGCGGTTCCAGCTCCGCCGGGGACCTCACCGATGTGGGCAAATCCCGGTTCAAGACGCCGTCCCGATCCAGCAGCACAAGTCGCATCTTAGGCTATTTTCGCCAGCGTACGCAAAACGGTTACCCGGGCCGCGATGCGGGCCACTCCCGCGGCGGCGACCGGCAGCATGAGAAGACAGAGCCACTGCCACCAGCTGAATTCGGGCACCGGCAGGTCGAACGCCTCGATGCGGCCGACGATCTGTCCCACCCCCAGGATGACGGCGATCGCGACCACCGTGCCGACCACGCCGCCCTTGAAGCCCATCCGCATGGCGTTCAGCTCGAACTGGCGGGCGATATACCGGTCCCGGGCGCCGATCAGATGCAGGATCTCGGTGACGTCGCGGTGAATGTTAAGGCCGGTATGGACAGCGAAGACGACCGTCAGGACGGTCGCGAGGAGCATCAGCGCCGGTATCGCCAGGGCGAGCACGGCGATGGAACTGCCCAGACGCAGGAGCCCGCTCATCCACTTCCGGTGATCCTCCACGGTCGCGCCGGGCACGGCCGCCGAGAGACGTGCCTGAAGCTTGTCGAGGTCGATCTCGGCGCTGGGCGCCAGGCCGACATCGATGAGGCGCGGAAGCGCGAGATCGCCGCCCGAACCACCTGGCAGCCAGGGCCGGATCAGCCGGGCGATCTCCGCCTTTTCCATCGCCCGGATGCGGATCACACCGGGTGTGTCGCGCAGGATGAGCTTGGCCTGGTCGACATGCTTCTCGGTCATGTCGTCGCCTTCCGGCGCCGGCGGGATCTGCACGGTCAGGGTCCCCCTGACCCCGGAGCTCCAGGTCTCGACCGTCCCGGCGACGATGAAGGCACCGGCGAGGGCCAGTACCGCGAGAAAGACCATGACCGCGATCAGCCAGGGCAGAACCCGGCTGGCGGGACCGGTTTCGAGCGGTATGTCGGAGCGGGTGCGGCGCATGGTCCGTGCCGGCTCAGCCCGCCCGGCGGATCACTTCGCTGTCCTCGATGGACAGGCGCGGATACCGGAAGCTCTCGACCAGGTGCTCGTTATGGGTGGCGATCACCACGGTCGTGCCCATGCGGTTGAGTTCCTCGAAGAGATAGATCAGCCGCATGCCGATGGCGTCATCGACATTTCCGGTCGGTTCGTCGGCGAGGAGCAGGCTCGGTTGGTTGATCACCGCGCGGGCGATTGCGACGCGCTGCTGTTCGCCGCCGGACAGGGTCGCCGGCCGGGCATCGAGATGATCGCCCAGCCCGACCCACCGCAGGAGTTCCGAGACATGGCGATCGACCTTGCCGCCCCGGGCGCCGGCCACGCGCAGCGGCAGGGCGACGTTGTCGAGGGTCGAGAGGTGGTCGAGCAGCCGGAAGTCCTGGAACACGACGCCGATATGGCGGCGGATCGAGGGTACTTCCGGGCGCGGCAGGTCCGCGACGTTACGGCCGAAGAGATAAATGGACCCGCGCGACGGCTTCTGGGCGAGGAACATGAGCCGGAGCAGCGAGGATTTGCCGGCGCCGGAGGGACCGGTCAGAAAGTAGAAGGATCCGGGCGGCAGGTCGAACGTGACGTCGCGCAGGATCTCCGGCCCGCTGGCATACCGCAGGCCGACATTCTCGAACCGGACGATGACGTCGGCCGCGGACATTTGATCGCTGATCCCCCAGCATTTATGGTTACGGGCCGTCTCTGGATCGGCGCCGCCGACAGTGGCATAGTCGCCGGGACGGGTCCAGCGGGGGCGGATCGAGGATGCACCGTGTCTCGATGCCACCCGTCGATGCCATCGGAATTTCCCACCTCAGGCCACCCGGCCGCGGCGGTCGGGAGGGGGATGCGCGGGCGATGCTTGTGCCGAACCGTTTGAAACCATATAAGAATCGCGGCTTTCTGCAGAACCCTAGATGATTCTCACCTGCCCCAACTGTTCCACGCGGTTTCTGACCGATCCGAATGCACTGGGACCCGACGGGCGGACGGTTCGTTGCGGGGCGTGCGGCTATACCTGGTTTCAGGAGCCGCTGATGGTCGAGGATCAGGAATACGACCGCCCGCCGCTCAATCTCGACGATGTCATTACAACTCCGCTCGACCGGGACGAGGCCGGCGGCGCGCGCCGGCGGCTGTGGCCCCGGCTGCTGGCCTGGGGCCTCTTCCTGGCCGCGCTCGCAGCGATCCTGTGGGGCGGCTTTCAGTATCGGCAGCAGATCGTCGACTACTGGCCGGCGGCGACCCGTCTTTACGATTTCTTTGGCATAGAGGTGAAGGCGCCCACAGGGTATGGCCTCCGGGTTCCGCCCGGCACGATCCGTGCCCGGCGCGAGTCGGAGAATGGCATTCCGATCCTCGTCATCTCCGGCGAGATCGTGAACGAATCCGATCGGCCACAGAAGGTCAGCCGCATGCGCATTACCCTTCTCGATAGGGAAGGGGATGATGCCAAGACATTGAAAGAATGGATTTTTACGCCCGATGCCCAGACACTGGCATCGGGTCGGCGGATGCCATTCCGAACCAGTGTCGCGAACCCGCCGGCCGAGGCGAAAGCGGTGCGCATCAAGTTTCTCATCGGCAATTGAAAAGCCCGCTCCGGCTCACTTCGAATTCGCGCAAGTGACAGGACAGTGAAATTTTTTCCGATTTCTTAACGAAGCCTTAGCCGTGATTGACGCAGGCTGGTCACCCCCGCCGAAAGGGTGCGATCCCGGAAGGACGAGGGCGTAGAACGAGAAACATCACGGGGACAGGGGATCCGATGGCAGAAATTGTCGTCGCCGACGACGATGCAGCGGTTCGCACATTCGTCGCGCGGGCGCTGGAGATGCGGGGACACACCGTCGCCGCCGTGGAGAACGGAGATGATGCCCTGACGCTCCTTGTCCAACGGGAAATCGATTTACTCATCACCGACGTCATGATGCCTGGTATGGACGGCATTTCGCTCAGTCTGGAAGCGCTTGAGCGCAAGCCCGATCTGCGGATCATCGTCATGACGGGCTATGCCGAGCAGCAGCATCGGGCGGCGCTTCTGGACGGCCAGATCGGCGACGTCCTCACGAAGCCCTTCAGTTTGAAAGATATCTGTACCGCTGCCAGCGCGGCACTGATGCCGGCGCCGCGCGACCGCGACCTGCCGATGGCGGCGGCCTCCTGACCCCTCGCCGAGGACCCGCCAGGAGGGTCCACGGGGCGAACCGCTCCTGTGGATAGGCCCCCTGGAGGGCCATCGTTCCGGCGAAAAAGAACCGGCGCTCCCAGACGGGGGCGCCGGTTTTTCGTGGCGGCTTCCGGTTTGTCGGGGCGGCTCGGT
>CAYGKX010000177.1:0-1047 GCA_964350225.1 uncultured Rhodospirillaceae bacterium
TCACCGAGACGGTGATGAGCGCCCGGGTCGTCGCGTCGGATCGCGCGCGGCGGGCCATCTCGGTCTCGCGTCCGGCTTATTTCGGCGTGTCGGCCCGCGCGCCGGTGCTGGCGCGGTGCCCGAGCCAGCCGAGCATCGCCCGCAGGAAACGGGGCATGGGGCGGCGGTGCTCCGTGTCGATTTCGACATGGACGCTCATGCCCGCGCGCAGGATCGGCGGCGCCGCGGCGCCCTTTGGCGTGTCGAGGGTCAGGCGGACCGGAATGCGCTGGACAACCTTCACCCAGTTGCCTGAGGCGTTCTGCGCCGGCAGGACCGAGAAGACGGCGCCCGTCCCCTGGCTGATGCTTGCGACGCGCGCCTTCCAGACGCGGCCGGGATAGGCGTCGATTTCGATAATCGCGCTTTGCCCCGGTCGGACGTGGGTGAGTTCCGTTTCCTTGAGATTGGCCTCGACCCACAACCCGCCCGTGGCGACGACGCTCATGACCGGTGTGCCCGCCTTCACATACTGGCCCCGGTCCGGCGTCTTGCTGGCGATGCCGGCGAAGGGGGCGCGGACGACCGTATGGGCGAGGTCGAGTTCCGCCTGTTTCAGCGCCGCTTCCGCGGCGAGGACGGCGGCGTGCCGGTCGACCGGGATCTTCGGGTCGCCGCCCAGGTTGGCGGCGATGGTCGCGAGGTCCTGCTGAAGGACGGCGACATTCTGGCGGGCGACGTTGAACTCGTGGCGCGCGGCATCGTGCTTGGCGCCGGCGACGATTTTCTTGGTCACAAGGTCCGACTGGCGGTCGAATTCCTGCTTGGCATAGGCGAGCTTGAGCCGGGCGAGGGCCATCTCCTGGCGCTTGTGATGATAGGTGGACTTCAGCGCGCGGACGGTCTGCCGCGCCTTCTCCAGCTCGGCCGCCGCCTTGGCGCGGGCGACCTTGAAGGGGGCCGGGTCGACGCGAAACAGGATGTCGCCGGGTGCGACCCTCTGGTTCTCCCCGGCGACGACGGCGACGATCGGGCCGGAGATCTGGGCGCTGACGGCGACGATGTTCG
>CAYGKX010000177.1:1057-8074 GCA_964350225.1 uncultured Rhodospirillaceae bacterium
TCGAGATGTAGCGGCCGCCGGTCAGGTAGAGAAAGCCGCCAACGGCCACGGCGACCAGGGGAACGACGACAAGCAGAAGGAAGCGCAGCCCGCGCCGTTTCCTCCGCTTCGGGCGCGCGGCGTCGGGGTCTGCGACGAGGGGCTGATCCGTCTCGGTTTCAGACATGGGCCGCTCGCTTTGTGCCGGAGACGGGAACGTTCCCGGTTTTTCTGTCGGTCGCCGGGTCTCCTGCGACGAGATTGTTGCGGACGGCGAGAAGCGCCCGGGCCAGCGCTTCCCGTTCTTCCCGGGGCAGTCCCGCCATCGCCGCCTCGCGCGTCCTGGCGCCATGCTCCCAGATCTGTTCGAGCACCGGCGCCGCCTTCTTGCTGAGAAACAGGAGGAAGGCGCGGCGATCTTCGGGGTCCGGACGGCGTTCGACGAAGCCCGCGTCCTGGAGCCGGTCGAGCAGGCGGGCGAGGCTGATCGGCTGGACCTCCAGCATGTCGGCGAGCGCGACCTGGTTGCACCCCTCGTTCCGGGCGAGGAAGACCAGGGTACGCCATTGCGCCTGGGTCAGGCCCAGATGCTGGGCGCGCCGGTTGAAGTCGCGCCGCATCAGCCGCGCCACGTCGTTGATCAGAAAGCCCAGATGCTGTGTCGGGTCGTCGCGTTCGTTCATCGGCTCCGCCTGTCGCATGCGGAGTATATAATATACAGGCTTATTATATGAAAGGCATAGATCTGACGCGCCCGGAAGGGGCCGAATCCGGTCAGCGCGGGGCGAGGTTGGCGATCAGTTCGTTGACAACGGCAGCCATCTCCAGGGACGCGCCGAAATTGATCTCGTTGATCGCCACGAAGACGGCAATGCCGCGGGTCGGGGCAAAGGCGACATAGCTGAAAGTGCCCTGCAATCCACCGGCCTTCTGGAGAATGAGGGGCCGGTTGCCCTCCGGCATCATCACGATCCAGCCAAGCCCCATCGCGTCCATGTGGCCGGATTCGTCGAAGCCGTAGACAGGTTTCAGACCGTCCCGCTGGATGTAGGCCGCGTGGTTCAACAGGCGGACCTCGGCGTCCTTGCCCGATGTCCGGTCGAGATGCCAGGCCATCCACTTGAGAATATCCTTGGCGGTGGAATGCAGGCCGCCCGCGCCCTGGATCATGGTGGGCGTCGGCACGTCCGGGAGCGGTTTGCCGTCGAACCCGTGGCCCTGAAACATGTTTTGCCGCTGGGCCGCGGTCGGCGTAAACGTCGTCGAGGTCAGGCCAAGCGGCGTCAGCACGCGTTCCTTCAGGACCGTCTCGTAAGGCTTCTTCGCCGCGTTGCCGAGCGCGACGGCGAGGAGGTCGAAGGCGAAGTTGGAATAGAGCCCGCCGGTACCGGGCGCGTAGAGAAACGCGTCCGGCGTCAGGTTCTTGATCATGTTTTCCTTGGTAATCGACCGGAAGGGGTCGGCCGGCGGCGAAGCGGGGCGCTCGATCTCCCGCGGCAGGCCGCTCGTATGGGTCACGAGATTGATGAGCCGGATGGGCCGGCCATCGCGGGTCGGCACAGTCACTTTCCAGCCGATCCGCGACTGCAGCGTATCGGTCAGCTTGACGGTTCCGTCCGCGACCATGCTGGCCAGCACATGTCCCGTAAACGCCTTGGTGATGGAGCCGATGCGCATCAGGGTGTCGCCGTCCGGCACCTTGTCGCTGCCGGCCCGGACCTTGCCAAAGCCGACAATGGCGGTCTCGCCGTTCCGGACCGCGCCGATCACCAGGCCTGGCACCTTGTTCTTGAGGAACAGGATGGCGCCGGTGAATTCCAGGGTTTCCTGGAGAAGCTTGTCGGCCGCGGAGACGGGGGCGGGCGCGAGCGCAATCGCCGCGACGGCCGCGGATACCATGCCCAGTTTCCGTTTGTACGACCGCGTACCGTTTGAATTGGTTCTCATTCCGCTTCCCCCTGTCCCTGATGTCCAACGCAGCACCGGCCCCAGCATGGGCCCGTAATGGCAAACGGGACGTTAGCGACCGATGTTAGCCCATCAGGCCGACGAGGAAGAGCGAGAGCCCCGGGAAAACGGCGACGATGGCCAGCCGCACCACATCCGCCGCCACAAAGGGCAGGACGCCGCGATAGACGGCGCGGATGGAGAGTTCCGGCATGACGGAGCGGAGGACGAAGATATTCATGCCGATCGGCGGCGTGATCAGCGCAATCTCGGTGACGACCACCACGTGGATGCCGAACCAGACCGGATCGACGCCCATGTCCTTCATGATCGGATAGAAGATCGGCACTGTCAGCAGGATCATCGACAGGCTTTCAAGAAAGCAGCCCAGAATGACGTAGATGAGGAGCACCACCGCGATGACGACGGCGGTCGAGGTGCCGAGGCCGAGGACGAAGTTGCCCAATTCCCTCGAGAAGTTGGCCGTTTCGAGGAAGTGCGAGAAGAGAACCGCGCCGATCAGGAGGAAGAGCATCAGCGCCGCGGTCCGGGCGCTGTCGTAGAGGACGTTTACGAGGATGGAGGGGCGCAGCTGACGACGGGCAAGGGCGAGCAGAATGGCGAAGCCGGCCCCCATACCGGCGGCCTCGGTTGCCGTAAACGCGCCGAAATAGATGCCGAGAATGATGAAAAGAAGAAGCAGAAGAACGGGGCCGAAGCTTTTGAAAGCATTCAGTTTATCTCGGCGCGTAAATTCCTCGCCGGCGCCGGTGGGGGGCGCCCGGACACCGGTGACGACCGCGACCGTCGCGACATAGCCGAGTATACCGAGGGCGCCGGGGACGATCCCCGCGACGAACAGGTGGCCGATGTTGGTCTCCGTCAGGATGCCGTAGATGATGAGGGCGACCGAGGGCGGGATCAGGATGCCCAGGGTGCCACCGGCGGCCACGACACCGGCGGAGAAACCGGGCGGATAGCCATACTGAATCATCGAGGGGATCGCGACCCGCGCCATGGTCGCGGTGGTCGCGAGGCTGGAGCCGCAGACAGCGGAGAACGCGCCGCAGGACAGGATCGTGGCCATGGCGAGGCCGCCGCGGCGCCGGCCGAGAAACACGTTGAAGCCGCGATAGAGCTCGCTCGCCATGCCGGTCGACCCCAGGACATTGCCCATCAGGATGAAGAGCGGCAGGACAACGAGGGTCGGGTTGGTCACCGTATCGAATGCGGTCTGCCCGGACAGGGCCAGGGCGGCCCGCAGGCCGGAGACGCTCCAGATCCCGACCACCCCGACAAGTGCCAGGACATAGGCCACGGGCATGCCGGCAATCATCAGGAAGAGGGCGGCACCAATGCCGATCAGCCCCGCTTCCATGGGTCTAGCGACCCGTCTGGCGGTGAGGGTGTAGCGCGAAGAGCAGCTCGATCCCGGCGGCGATCAGCGCGAAGGCGGCGAGCAGAAAGGCGAGCGGCGCGAAGGGGATGCGCAGAAGAGGCGACCGGTCGCCATAATCGAGGGCGTTCAGCCCGACCTCGCCGATCCGCCAGGCGAAATAGGCCAGCACTGCCGCCGCGACAATCGCGAACAGCCGGTCAAGGCCCCGGCGGATCGCCGGTCGAAGGGAAGTTGCCAGAAGGTCCACGGTAACATGCTCACGGTTCCGGCAGACTTCCGGCAGTGCGGCAAAGACGAGGATGGCCATGCCGAAGCGGATCAGGTCGTCGGCGCCCAGGAGCGGCGCGCCCAGCAGATAGCGCCCGCCGACATCGACCAGGCCGACGATCAGGATGGCGAAGAGTATTCCCGCGATGGTCAGCCGCAGGAGGGTGCGGGCGGCGGTCATGCCCCGACTGTCCTATGAGGCGCGCCCGCCCGCAAGCGGCGCGGCGGTGGCATCCCTATTTGGTTTCGCTGGCGATCTTGCGGAAGGTCGCGAGGACCTCGGCCGCCTTGAAATTCGGTGCCGTCGCGTTCTTGATCCATGTGTTTTCAACGGCTTCGAATACTTTCTTCGCGTCTTTCATATAGGCGTCGTCGGGCTTCCACATGTCCACGCCCTCCTTGGCGAGGACAGCCTGCGCCTTGGCTTCCAGCCCGTCGATGACTGTCGCCGCGCGGATGGCCAGAGCCGCGTTGGAGATGGCTTCGATCGCCGTGCGATCCTTCTCCGACAGCGACATCCAGCGCCGCTCGTTGATGATGATGTAGAAGGCGCCGGAGAAGATGCCGCCGGGGACCATCACGGCATTGGGGATGAACTTCTGGACCTTGAACGCCATGGTGTCGAGCGCCGGGAAGGCCGCGCCGGTCAGGACGCCGCGGGACAGCATCTCGTAGGAACGCGGGGCGGGAGAGAAGACGGGAACCGCGCCGAGGCCCTTGACGGTCGCCGCCAGAATGCGGTCGCCGACACGCGTCTTGATGCCCGCGTAATCCGCGACCTTGCGGACCTTGTTCTTGGTGAAGAGCTGGCCCGGCATATTGGTCCAGAGCGAGATGAGCCTGACGCCGCGGAATTCGTTCATCGGTGCGAAGGCCTTGGCATGGAGCTGCCAGTAGGCGGTCGTGCTCGCCTTCGCAGACGGGCCCAGCATGGGCAGTGCCAGCATGTTGGTCCGAACGAAACGGTCCGGATTGTAGCCGACGAAGCTGAAGGCGAGGTCGGCGCCGCCGCTGCGGACGAGGTCGAACTGGCGCGGCGGTGGCGCGAGGGAAGATCCCGTGAATTCGATCTTGACGTTGCCAGCGGTCGCCTTCGCCACGTCCTTCGCCCAGACATCCATGATGTGGACCTGGTAGGGGTGGCGGGAGGGGATGAACTTGTTGAAGCGGAGCGTGGTCTCCGCCCGCGCGGTCGACGGTGCGGCGCCTGTCGCGGCGACCGCGGCACACATCGCGGCCAGTCCGGCCATCAGGGGTGCGCTTTTCTTGATCATTGTCCGGTCCTCCGTCTGACGCGTCCGGTCTGACGATTTCCCGGACGCGCGGTTTGGCGCCCGTTGACGGTAACGGGGGCGATTCGGCGGCGGAAATGAGAAATCGGCACCCCCCGATAACTTTGGGTAACGTCTGGCGCCGCCCACGGGGGAACCGATACCTCGATAAGCGGGGATTATCGGTTCGCGACCGAAACTCATTGGCCTGGCAGGGGAAAGTGCGACAGCCTCTGTCGAACTCTCACCCGACCCGTTCCCGCTGCCTACCCTGCCTCGTTCGACGGACCGCCATGCCCCACTCACCCGAACATCTGGATCGCCTCGTCGCCGACCGGCACGTCCATCCATCGGTCTATTCCGATCCCGAGCTCTTCGAGATGGAGATGGAGTTGATCTACGACCGGGCCTGGCTGCTGGTCGGTCATGAGAGCCAGATCGCGACGCCGGGCAGCTTCGTGACGACCCGGGCCGGGCGACACCCGATCCTCCTGTGGCGGGACAAGACGGGAGCGGTCCGTGGCTTCCTGAACCGCTGTCCGCACCGGGGCGTCCGGCTTTGTTCCCTCGACCGCGGCTCGGCCAGAAGCCTGGTCTGCCCCTATCACGGCTGGGTCTTCGCCGACGATGGGAGCCTGCAAAGCCTGCCGTCGCCCGAGGAGTATGGCGCCGATTTCTCGCTCGGCGATTATGGCCTCGCGCCCGTCGCGGCTCTCGACCGATATCGCGGCTTTATTTTCGTGCGGCATGTGGAAGATGGTCCAGATCTACTTGATTTTTTAGGAGAAATGAAGTCGTCCATCGACGATCTTGTCGACCGGGCCCCGGACGGAGAGATCGAGATATGCCCTGTCCCGCTGCGCCATCGCTATCGCGGCAACTGGAAACTGGGCTTCGAGAATCTCAATGATTCACATCACGCCAGAGTGACGCACGCCGCCACGGTGCGCGCGGCCACCCGCGTGATGCGCGAACTGGGCGATGGGGGACGCCACGGCTCGCTCTATGTCATGAAGGCCAACGGCATGCCCATCAACCTCTTCAGCCAGCTTGAACTGGTGACGGAGCGCTACGGCCACAGCTATATCCACGGCTTCATCGACGGTCAGAAGAAGACCGTCTTCCCCGACGCCTACATGGAGCGGATGACCGCCAACAAGGGGGTGGCCGAAACTGAACGGATTCTCTCCGTCAGCCGGCATCTGACCCTGCTCTATCCGAGCGCGACGTTGCAGGGGCGTTTCGGATCGATGCGTCTGATCCATCCAATCCGGCCGGACCTGACGGAAATCTCAGGGTACATCTTCCGGCTGAAGGGGGCGCCGGAGGAGATGTTCGAGGAGGCGCTCCATTACTTTCATATCTCAATCTCGCCTTTCTCGCCCGTGGCGACGGACGATCTTGAGATCTACGAGGGCGCTCAGGATCTCAGCAACTCGCGTCTGGCCCCGCGGTACCCGGTCACCCGCGGCCTGAACGGAGCGGAGGCGGAAAGCGGCGCGAACCGCGTGCCGGCGACGAGCGAAGCCTTCATCCGCAACCAGTATGAGAGTTGGAAAACTTATATGAGCGCGGGTATGAGCGCCGGCGCCGCGGGAGCCGCGTCGTGAGGCGCGGGGCCGAGCCCGCCGTCGCGGATTTCATCCATGCCGAAGCGGACCTTCTGGACCGCGCCGAATACGACGCCTGGCTCTCGCTCTACGCCGAAGATGCCTTTTACTGGATCCCGCTGGACCGGGCGCAGACCTCGCCGCTTGACGGTCCGTCGCATGTCTACGACACCAAGGATGCCCTCATGGCGCGGGTAATCCGTCTGCAGGACCCGCAGAACGTGACACAGCAACCTCCGTCCCGCTGTTCCAGGGTGGTCGGACGCGTCTGGGAAGCGGCCGCCGCGCAGTCCGGGACGGTCCCCGAGGATGCCGTTGTCGTCCAGGCCCCTGTCCATACGGTCGAGGCCCTGCCAAACCACGATCCGGATGTCAGCCTGCGGATCTTCGCCGGTACCACCACCTGGTGCCTGTCTCCGGGGGGCAACGGTTACCGCATCCGCTGGAAACGGATCGATCTCGTGAACAGCGAGATGGGTATGTACGGCGTCTCGATCATCTTGTGAGCGATGCCTGTGGCCCGGGGCGGCGCAAACCCTGTATC
>CAYGKX010000178.1:0-8072 GCA_964350225.1 uncultured Rhodospirillaceae bacterium
CTACGCCGCTGCCGGTGTCACGCCCGAGGAAATGGACCGGCGCGCGATCGAGCTCCTGTCCCTGGTCGACATGGCCGACGACATGTACCAGTTGGGCCTGCGGGGCACGATCGACCCATCGGCACGCCCGGAACTCGCCGACGATTTCCTCAAGGCGCGCCTGGCATTGCGGGAGCGGCTCGAGCGGGACGGGCAGACGAACCTGATCGAGCCTTTCGACGAGGCTGCCTACAACGACAACGCCAGCCTGGGCGAGAACCTGCTGTTCGGAACCCCGAAGGACAAGTCGTTCGACGTCGACCGGCTGGCGGAACCCCCCTACCTGCTGTCCCTCGCCCAGGACGCGTCCCTCGCCATCGCCCTGGTCGACACCGGCCGGCAGGTCGCCGAGACGATGATCGAGCTCTTCTCCGGGCTGCCGCCGGGGCACGAGTTCTTCGAGCAATACAGCTTCATCGGCTCCGACGAACTGGGCGACTATCAGGCGCTGGTCGCGCGGACGTCGCGGCAAGAGCCGGAGGAGATGCGGCAGGAGGACCGCCAACGGCTGATCTCGCTCGCCTTCAAGCTCATTCCGGCGCGGCATCGCCTCGGCCTGATCTCGGACGAGGTCAAGGAGAAGGTGCTTGCCGCCCGTGCCAAGTTCCGGGAACAGCTGCCGGCCGATCTCGCCCCGGCGGTCGAATTCTTCGATTCGACCGCCTATAACGGTGCCTCATCGCTGCAGGACAATATCCTCTTCGGCAAGGTCGCCTATGGTCAGGCCCAGGCGGCGCAAAAGCTGACCCGCCTGATCGGCGAGGTTCTGGACGAGCAGGACCTGCGTAATTCCGTCATGCGGGTCGGGCTGGACTTCCCGGTCGGGGTCGCCGGCTCCCGCCTGTCGGCGGCGCAGCGCCAGAAACTCGCCATCGCCCGCTGCCTGATCAAGCAGCCCGACCTTCTGATGGTCAACGAGGGTATTACCAATCTCGACGGCTCCGCCCAGCGGCGCGTGCTAAGTGCGGTGCTGGATCGGTTCAGGGGCAAGGGCGTCGTCTGGGCACTGCACCGTACCGCCTATGCGGAGAATTTCGACACCATCCTCGTCATGCGCAGCGGGAAGGTCGTCGAACAGGGGACATTTGACGAGTTGAACAAGGACGGGACCTTGTTCAAGGAACTTCTGACATCGGAGTGACATGAGCCGGCTAGACAGCTTCATCCGGCGGGTAACCGCCCAGCGAGATTGCCTGAACGCGGCGGCGGAAATGCTGGCTGATCGGCCGGGTCCCGTGCTTGAACTCGGGCTCGGCAACGGCCGGACCTACGATCATCTGCGCGATCTTTTCCCGGATCGGGAGATCTTCGTCTTCGACCGCCAGGTCGCCGCCCATCCGGAGTGCATCCCAGACGAGGATCACATGCTGGTCGGGGAGCTCTCCGACACGCTGCCGACGGCGGCGGCGCGGTTCGAGGGCTCCGCCGCGCTGGTCCATGCCGATGTCGGTACGGGAGATGGTGCGGCCAACGCCCAGCTCGCAGCCTTTTTCGGGCCGCTCGCCCTGCGCGCGCTGGCGCCCGGCGGCCTGGCACTCACCGATCAGCGTATTCCGGTGGACGGCTGGGAGGAGGTTGCACCGCCTGCCTCGGTCCCGTCCGGCCGATACTTCATCTACCGCAAGCCCGATCCCGCTGCGGGACAAGAGCCCGGAAACGGTTAAGCTGCAATCGTGACTCCGGCGCGACTGGCATGGTAAAGGCGCGTCAAGGCACCAGGAGGACAAGAAAGTGAGCCTCAGCGAAGAAGTCGAGCTGCTGCGCAACATTCCGATGTTCGCCAACATCGAGCCGTCGAAGCTCAAGCTGCTGGCATTCACCAGCGAAAGGCTGACGTTCGAGGCGGGTGATACCCTCTTCAACGAGGGCGATACGGGCGACAATGCGTACATCATCATCGACGGCGAAGCCGATGTGATGATCAAGTCGGACAATGGTCCGATCAAGGTCGCGCATTTCGGCCGAAACGACCTCGTCGGCGAGATCGCGATCCTGTGCGACGTACCGCGGACGGCCACCGTCACGGCGTCCCGGCGGCTGGAGACGATGGTCATCTCGAAGGACCTGTTCTATCGACTGATCATGGAGTTTCCGCAGATCGCCGTCGCCATCATGCGGGAACTGGCGCGGCGGTTGGAGACGACCAACGCGCAACTGCGCAGCCGCAGCGGCTGATCGCCGCCATGTGTATGGGGCGGCACGGGCCATGACCGAACCGGTTGTTGTCGACCGGCTGGAACGCATGGCGGCCCGCCTCCTGACCCAGCGGGCCTTTCTCGACGCGGCGGCCCAGCGGGTTGCCGGACTGCGCGGCCCGATCCTCGAAATCGGCCTCGGAAAGGGCCGCACCTACAGCCACCTGCAGCGCCTTTTTCCCGGCCGGGCCATCGTCGCCTTCGATCGCGACCTGCATGCGCCAAAGGGCGCGCAGCCACCGCCCGGGCGCCTGATCTTGGGCGATTTTCGCGAGACCCTGCCCGCCGCCCGCGGCCGCCTGACGGGACCGGCCATCCTCACCCATGCCGATATCGGCAGCGAGGATCTGGCGCGCGACGCGGCGCTCGCCCGGTTCATCGGCCCGCATCTCGTCGCGCTCGTCGTGTCCGGTGGCCTGATCGTGACGGACCGGGCCCTCTCCGCGCCCGGTATCGAGCCGTTGCCGGCCCCGCCTGTCGACCTGCCCAAGGGCCTCGAACCGTGGCCCTATTTCCTCTACCTGGTCCGGTGACGGCGGCGGATCAGGGCAATAAGTCAGACACAGCGGCCGGCAGCGCGCTGCGCCCCCACACCTCCGTCATCCTGCGCGATCTGCTCGACGACCTCGACGCCGATGCCGTCCCGCTGTCACTGATCCTGTCGGAGCTGCGCGGCCGCGCCTATGGCGCGCTGAGTTTCGTGCTGGCCCTGGCCGGGATGCTGCCGGGCATATCCTTCATCGCGGGCACGGTGCTGATCGCCATCGCCGCGCAGCTCGTGGTCGCCCGTCCGGTGCCGAAGCTGCCCCGGGCCATCGCGGACCGTAGGATACCGGCCCGGCACCTCGAGAAATGGCTGCGGCGGCTCCTGCCCTGGCTGGAGCAGGCCGAAAGATACGTCCGGCCCCGCACCCCGATCCTGACCGGGGCGGTTATGCGAAGCGTGTCGGGCCTGATGCTCATCCTGCTGGGCGTCGCCCTTTTTGTGCCCGTGCCCTTCAGCCAGTTGCTGCCGGGTCTGGCCGCCCTGACGATATCGTTCGCCCTGCTCGAGCGCGACGGCCCGGTGCTCTTCCTGGGGCTTGTCCTCGGCGCCCTGTCGACCTTCCTGTCGGCCCTGATGCTGCTGGCGACGATCCGCGGCGTCGCGCAGATGTTCGGTTAGACCGGCCGCGGTCTAACCCTTCAGGAATGCCAGCCGCTCGTCGACCCGCCCCGGTTCGATCTCCAGGATTTCGGCGCGCACGATATCCTGCTCGACGAACGGATCCCGGCCGACACGTGCTTCCAGGTCCGGGCGCGAGACGTCATGGGCGACGATGGCGCCTCCCGCCGCCGGCTGCAGGCTGCCGACGACCAGAAAGATGCCGTCGTCTATCCCCTGCTGGATCCAGGCCTTGTGGCCGTCCATATGCCGGCCGGCATCGGCCTTGTTGGTCGAGAAGCGCAAAAGCACGATGAACATCGAAGTTCTCCTTGAGATACGAATGAACGCCTGGCTCAAGCACCCGGTCCCGGATGGGCCGGTCGCTCTGGAAAGAGGGTGTCCAGCAGGCCCAGCATCGCGTCGACCTCGGACCGGATGAAGGCCTCGTCGCGGAAGGCGTTCGCCAGCGAGGCGACCCCCTGGCTCCGTGACAGGAAATGGAGGGCGAGCCTGTCGGCCTCCGAACCGGCACCCAGCTCCTCGAAGCGGTCGCGCAGCCAATCTCGAAACAGCCCGAAGATCCGGTTCGACCGGTCCCGCCCGGGATGCTCGAGCTTGGCGAGCTCGGCGCAGAGGGTCCCGACGGGACAGCCAAAGGCCATGATGTCCACCCGGTTGGCGACGAGCATCTCGATGAAGCCGCGGATGCGGGCCGCCGGGTCGGCGCCGGCCAAGCGCCACCCGTCCAGCATGGCGCGCGTCTCCTCCATCCGCCGGTCGATTACCGCGTCCAGGATCTCGTCCTTGGTCCGGAAGTGATAATAGAAGTTGCCGCGCGACAGCTTCACCGCCGCCGCGATATCCGCGAAGGACGTGCTCTCGAAACCCTGCTCGTAGAACAGCCGGTCCGCCGCGGTAACGATCCGGTCCCGGGTGCTTTCCCCGCGCATGAACTGCCTCTAGGACATTTGACCTAGACAGATCATTAGGACGGTCGACCTAGGGCTGTCAACGGCCATGTGCGGCAGCCGGTCCGCCGGCGACGGGCGGTCCGGGTTCGCCAGGTCGGGGACCCGATCAGGCGCCGATCCTGCGGTGCTCGGAGGCGAATGTCGGTCAGCCGGGCGCCGCGCCCATGCATGGACAAAGGGCGGGCCGCCGCAGGTTGGGTTCGGCGCGCGTCATCCGGTCCTTCGAGACGGCGGCTCCGCCTCCTCCTCAGGATGCGGTGTTCTGATTGAATTCACGCGACATTTTCCTCCTGAGGAGGGCGCGGAAGCGCCCGTCCCGAAGGACGGGGCGACGCGAAGCGACCGCCGGCCGGGGCCCTCTAAAGGTCCAGGTCGATGACCACCGGGGCGTGGTCGGAAGCCTTTTCCCACCCTCGGGCGTCCTTGAAGACGAATGCATCCTTGAGGGCCGGGCGCAGGGCTGGGGTCATCCAGACATGGTCGAGGCGCCGGCCCTTGTCGGCGGCGCGCCAGTCCTTGGCCCGATAGCTCCACCAGGAATACAGCTTCTCCTCGGACGGGACGATTTCGCGAATGGCATCGATGCCGCCGAAGGCATCGAACATCCGGTCGTAGTGCTCGACCTCGATCGGGGTATGGCTGACGACCTTCAGAAGCTGCTTGTGCGACCAGACGTCGGTTTCCAGCGGCGCAACATTGAGGTCGCCCAGAAGGATGCGCTTCGCGTCCGGCGCCTGCCGCTTGGCCCACCAGTCCGTCTGTTCATTGAAGAACCGCAGCTTGTGGGCGAATTTGTCGTTGATCTCCGGATCGGGCTCGTCGCCGCCCGCAGGGATATACAGGTTGTGCAGTTCCACCCCACCGGGCAGCTCGACCTGCAGGTGGCGCGTGTCATCCTTGTCGCACCAGTGATGTCGCACCCCGTCCCCCAGCGGCAGGCGCGAGAGAACGGCCACGCCGTGATAGCTCCGCATGCCGAAGATCGACTGGTGGTCAAAGCCGAGCTCGGCCAGGGCCGCGCCCGGAAACTTGGCGTCCTCCACCTTGATCTCCTGGAGGCAGACGACGTCCGGGTCGAGAGCCTGGCGCAGCTGCTCGATCAGATGGATGCGGGGGCGGATGGAGTTGATGTTCCAGGAGACGATGCGCATGCCAGGGGTCATGCCCGAGCCTGCGGGGGCTGTCAATCTGACGAGGGCCATACCGGGCCGGGAAGTTGGGGATAGCTTCGACGCGCCTGACGCGGGGACCCGGAATCAGGTGCGCCCGGTCAGGGGGGTGACCGGGCGCTTCTGAAGTTCCGTCGACGGGATCCTCCGGTCAGGAGGGGACCGACCGGGGATAACCGGCTCTTGGGGGGCCGGTCACTTCATGTCATGAGATGTGATCACTGCGCGGGTCGGATGCAATGGGTGCGCCGTCAAAAAGATGTGAGGGCACCTGCCCGATTTCTGCCACTATTGCTACGCGACGCGTGCGGGGGTCGGATCCGGTTTCGCATGGGCGCCGCTATCGCCTCGCGCGGCCGCGTGCCGCTGCACCGCCGCGCCGAAGGCGTCGAACAGGGTTCGGCTCATCCTGTCCTCCCAAAACCGCCATTCCGGGTGCCATTGGACGCCCATTTGAAAGGTCGGGGCGTTGTCGACGCTGACCGCCTCGATGGTTCCGTCCTCGGCATGCGCCTCGACACTCAGCCCGGGGGCGACCCGGTCGATGGCCTGGGCGTGCAGGGAATTTACCTGGACGTCGAGGGGCCCGTCGTAGAGCTCTGCCAGCTTGCCACCTTCTACCAGGCGGACGATATGTCGCAGGTCGTAACGGTTCTCGTGCGGGACGGTCTTGTCGGACCGATGGTCGAACCGGCCGGGCAGCTCGTGGACCAGCTGGTGCAGGCTGCCGCCCATGGCGACATTCAGCTCCTGGATCCCGCGGCAAATGGCGAAGACGGGCAGGCCGGCGCGGAGGGCCGCGCGGATCATCGGCAGGGTGGTCGCATCCCGGTGCGGGTCATGGGATGTACCCTCCCGGCTCGGCGGGCCCGCGTAATGGTGCGGCTCGACGTTGGACGGACTCCCGGTGAGCAACAGGCCGTCGACCCGGTCCATCAGCTCGTCCAGCCGGGCGGCATTGTCGCTCAGACCCGCCATCGCCGGCACGACGACGGGCATCGCCCCGGCCCCGTCGGCCACGGCGGTCAGGTACTTCTCCGTCACCCAGTGGCCCGGCATGACGTCCAGTTTGCGGCAGGCCGGGACGGCGACGAGGGGAAGGTGGGGCGCGCTCATGACCGCCAATATAGGGCGTGCGCGGCAGGCTGGGAACGGCGCGCGCCCTGCATCCGGGCCCTGCGCGCCGGAAATGGCTCCGGACGGGCGCCGACTAGCGGTCGTAGTCGTTCTCGATCTTCGGGCTGACGAAGAGGAACAGGCGCTTCGGCAGGTCCAGGCCGGTCTGGACCTTGCTCAGGGACACGGCCGTCGGCAACCCCTGCCCATCGACGACGGTCCAGCCGACCAGCTTCAGCTCCGGCGCGGTGTCGAAGCGGAGGGTCATGCGGCCCTTCGACGGGTCTTTGGTCTGGACCACCGTCATCTCCAGCCAGCGATCCTGCCGCTTCACGTCCAGAACGGTGAACTCGCCGCCGGAGAGAGCGATCGTCTTCTTCGTCAGCATACCCGCGGGCGTGGAGTTGAGCGGAAGATATTGCGGTTCCTGCAATTCCTTGTCGTAGACAATCAGCCACACCGGGGTCGCCACGATCAGCATCTTCACCGGCGGCTTGAATTCGATGCGCAGGCGGTTCGGCCGGGACAGGTAGAAGGTGCCGCGGGCGATCCCGCCATTGGGACCGCGCTGGCGGAAGTCCGCCTTGATGGTCGTGATCGCGTTCACATAGGCCTGAACCTTCGCGACGTCGGCCTTGTCCCGCGCCGACAGCTCCGCCCGTGCCGGGGGCCCGGCGGCGAGGCCCAGGAGGACCAGGGGGATAAGCAGAAGACGCGATCGGATCATGGAACGAGGGTCTGCCGGTCGAAGGTGGTCAGAATATGGCGCGGCCCGGCGCTCGGTGCCAGCGATGGTTTGGGCCTGCACGCGGCATGCCATCCTTCGAGGCTCGCTCCGCTCGCGCCGCAGGACGAGCTGTTGAGCATGGGCGGAGGGGCTCATCCTGACGCGGCCGCGCCAGCGGCCCCCCTAAGAATGTGACACCGCGCCTACCCGACGAGAACCCGGAACCGGTCCCGGCGTTCCGGCCTTCGCCCTAATTCCCGACCAGGATATCCCGCTTCCCGGCATGGTTGGCGGGGCTGACGATGCCCTCCTCCTCCATCTGCTCGACGAGGCGGGCGGCGCGATTGTAGCCGATCTGCAGCTTCCGCTGGATGAAGGAGGTCGAGCATTTCTCGGACTCGAGGACGATCTTGACCGCCTTCTGATAGAGGTCGTCGTCCTCGTCGCCGCCCAGGCCCAGCATGTCGATGGGCCCGTCGTCGTCGTCCAGGGTGACCTCCTCGACATAGCGCGGATCGCCCTGGGCCTTCAGCGCGGCGACCACCGCCTCGACCTCCTCGTCCGCGACGAATGGGCCGTGGACACGGGTGATGCGCCCGCCGCCCGCCATGTAGAGCATGTCGCCCTGGCCGAGCAGCTGTTCGGCGCCCTGTTCGCCAAGAATGGTCCGGCTGTCGATCTTCGAGGTGACCTGGAAGGAAATGCGGG
>CAYGKX010000179.1:0-1110 GCA_964350225.1 uncultured Rhodospirillaceae bacterium
CCGGGTCGTGGCGGTGTTGATAGAATGCGATGTTCGATCTCTGCCGGGAGTGTGCCGGTATGCGTCGATGCCTGCCGCTGCTCTGCCTTGTCCTCGCCGCCGAACCCGCGGCCGCCGACCTGCGCGCCGACTGGAGCGCCTGCCAGCAGAACGAGCTGGCCGAATTTTCGCGAACGCGCGAGGTGCGCCAGGACGCGGCACACCAGTATTGCTACGGTCTCGGCTATGCCTTCGGCGGCGCCAGCCTCCGCCTCGGGCAACGCCTGTTCCGCGAGGGGACACTGCTTGCCGACATGACCTTCCGCCTTGCCGTGATCGATCGCGATGGCCGCCCGGCGCGGCTGCCGGGGGATATCCGCGATGCCCTGAGCCCCCATGTGCAGGCGATTTGACCGGCATAAACCTCTTGGAAACCGCCACAAAATAACCTTTTTCCGACCCTAGTAGGACGCCCCATGGACCTGACCCTCGTTGCGAGCCTCCTCGACGGCAATCTTGCCGGCGCGGCGCATGCCCTTCTGCCCCCGGCCGTCGACCCGGGGGCAATTGGCGACGGCTCGTTGCGCGACGGGATCGTGCTGGCGCAGGCGACGCCCGCGCCCGATCCCGAGACGAAGAAGAAGATCGTCGAAACGACTGTCAGCGGGAACCAGGGCAAGCTGGATTTCTCCATTGCCAGCATGTTCATGCGCGCCGACATCATCGTGCAGTCGGTGATCGTGATCCTCGCCCTCGCCTCGATCTGGTCGTGGGCGGTGATCTTCGAGAAGTGGCTGACGGTGCGCCGGGTCAACGCGCGCACCGACCGCTTCGAGGACGAGTTCTGGTCTGGCGGTTCCGTCGACGACCTGTATGAGCGGGTCGGCCAGAAGCCGAAGAGCCCGATGGCGGCGATCTTCTCCGCCGCCATGAGCGAATGGCGGCGGTCGAACGCAACGGAGAGATTGGGTCAGCGCAGCCTGTCCATGGGCATCAAGGACCGGATCGAGAGGGTGATGCAGATCGCGCTCGGCCGCGAGATGGACAAGCTGGAACGCTATACCGGCTTCCTCGCGACCGTCGGCGCGACGGCGCCCTTCATCGGTCTGTTCGGCACGGTCTGGGGCATCA
>CAYGKX010000179.1:1137-8008 GCA_964350225.1 uncultured Rhodospirillaceae bacterium
GACCGTCGCGCCCGGTATTTCCGAAGCCCTTTTCGCAACGGCGCTGGGGCTTGTGGCCGCGATTCCGGCGGTCATTGCGTATAACAAGCTGTCGAGCGATTTCGACCGCTACGCCCACCGCCTCGAAGGCTTCGTCGGCGAGTTCGGTGCAATCGTCTCGCGCGAACTGGAACGGGACGAGGGCTGATGGCCATCGCCACCACCAACGGCAACGGCAGGGCATCCGGGCGGGCGCGGCGCGCCTACAAGCCGATGTCGGAGATCAACGTCACGCCCTTCGTCGACGTCATGCTGGTGCTACTCATCATCTTCATTGTGACCGCACCTCTTCTGACCGTCGGCGTACCGGTCGACATGCCCAAGGTCGACGCCAAGGCGATCGGCAAGCCGGACAAGCCGCTGATCGTCTCCGTGACTTCCGACGGCAAGGTCTTCCTGCAGGAAACCCAGATGGACCAGGTGACCCTGATCGCGCGGCTTCGCGCCATCTCGCAGGTGCGCCCCAACGTCAGGGTCTTCGTGCGCGGGGACCGCAGCGTCGCCTATGGCGCGATCATGCAGGTAATGGGCTCCATTGCGTCCGCCGGTTTCACCAAGGTGGCGCTGATCGGCGAGGCGTCGGACAGTCCCACACCCAAGTCGGGCGACAGGTAGGCGCGGCGCGATGAGCATGCAGCGCGGATTGATCGTGTCGGTGGCGCTCCATTCGGGTGTCGCGCTGGCGTTCGCGATGGGTTTGACGCTGCGCACGAAGCCGATCGACCAGAAGATGGTCGAAGTGCCGGTTGAGATCGTCCGCTTCGCGCCGGAGAGCAACCCGCCGCCGGGCAAGAAGCCGGTGCCGCGCGAGGAGCGAAAGCCCGATTCCGACAAGTCAACCGCCGACCGCGCGCCGTCGGCGGTCAAGCGCGCCGACCGCAAGGTCGGGCGAAGCGAAACCGCCAGAAAGGACGCGAAGCCGGCACCCGCACCGAAGGCCGCCGAGACGCGCAAGGATCCGCCGAAGACGGCGGAACGGTCACCCGATCCGAAATCCGTCGCCCGCCCGACCCCCAGGAAGCCGGACCGGCCGAGCGAGACGGAACGCAAGGTCGCGAGCGTCCGGCCGCCCGCCGCGGAGCGCAAGGTCGAGGCGAAGCCGAAACCCAAGCCGACGCCGACGACGCCACCCAAGCCGGTGGAGAAGGAATCCGACGTCAAGAAGACCGAAGAGAACCCGAAAGCCAAGAAAGTCGCGCAGTCGGAGAACCAGCCCAAGAAGGCCGACAAGAACACGCCGGTGAAGAAGGCGGCGGAAAAGCCCAAGCCGAAAACGGTCAAGAAGGCCGAGGCGAAGCCGAAATCGGTCAAGAAGCTGAAGAAGCCGGCGGCCAAGAAGGCGCCCGCCAAGCGGCAGGTCGCCGCCGCCCGGCCGAAGGCCAAGGCCGGCGCTCCCAAGCGCGCCCCGAAACCGAAGGCCGGTACGAACTTCGATTCGATCCTGAAGAGCGTCGACAATATGCGCACCAAGCGCGATGACAACCGTAACCGGACCCGGGCACAGGCGCCGCGGGGCTCGCAGGACCATGTGCGTAGCCGGCCGCTGACGATCAGCGAGATCGACGCCGTGCGCCGCCAGATCCGGCCGTGCTGGAATTTCCCGTCCGGCGCCAAGAATGCCCGGCAGCTCCGGGTCCAGGTCCGCATGTGGATGAACCGCGACGGTACCGTACGCAAGGCACAGATACTGGAAGCCGGGCGTATGAGGAGTGATTCCTTCTTCCGGGCGGCCGCGCTGGCCGCCTACCGCGCGGTGAAGAATCCTCGATGCGGTCCGCTGAAGCTTCCCCGAGAGAAATACGATCGGTGGAAGGTGATGGTGATAGAGTTCGATCCGTCTGAAATGGGTGACGGTCTGTAATGCGACGAAATCCGACTGCGTTCTTCTCCGCCTTCCTTGCACTCATACTCGTGGCCGTCGTTGCCGCGCCGCCGGCGTCCGCCGAACTCAAGATCGTGATCCGGGGGTCTGGTCCGTTCCAGCCGATGCCGATTGCGGTGACGGTACCCGTCTCCTCTACGGCGGAGGAACGGAAGATGGCCCAGGAGATCGCCGAGGTCGTGCGCAACGACCTGGCGAGCACGGGGCTGTTCCGGCTCATCGATCCCCAGGCCTTCATCCAGCGCGACGACAGTGTGGCCGTCCGACCGCGCTATAACGACTGGAAGGCGCTGGGTGCCGAGGCGCTGGTCAGCGGCCGGCTGAACCTGAAATCGAACGGCGACGTGCGCATCGAATTCCGCCTGTGGGACGTCAATGGCGAGCGCCAGCAGCTGGGCCGCGCGATCGAGGGCCGACCCGCCATCTGGCGCCGGCTGGCCCACAAGGTGGCCGACGCGATCTATTCCGACATCACCGGCGAAAGCGGCTATTTCGACACGAGGGTCGTGTATATCGCGGAGTCGGGTCCGGTCACGAAACGGGTCAAGCGGCTCGCCCTGATGGACCAGGACGGCGCCAATCACCGCTTTCTGACGACCGGATCGAGCCTCGTGCTGACGCCGCGGTTCTCGCCGTCGAACCAGGAGATCACCTATCTCGCCTACGTCAACGAGAAGCCGCGGGTCTATATTTACAACCTGGAAACCGGCCGGCGTGAGATCGTCGGCGATTTTCCGGGCATGACCTTCGCGCCGCGCTTCTCGCCAGATGGCAACCAGATCGTCATGAGCCTGATCACCGGCGGCAACTCCGAGATCTATTCGATGGACCTGCGGTCGCGCGTCGTGCGCCGGCTGACGAACCACCAGGCGATCGACACGTCGCCGAGTTTTTCGCCCGACGGCCAGCGCATCGTCTTCAATTCCGACCGGAGCGGGCGGCCCAAGCTGTATGTGATGAACGCCGACGGCAGCAACGTCGTGCCCATCTCGAACAAGCCGGGGACCTATTCGACGCCGGTCTGGTCGCCGCGCGGCGACTGGATTGCCTTCACCAAGAAGGAAGGCGGAACCTTTTCCATCGGCGTCATGCAACCCAACGGGGAGGGTGAGCGTATTCTCACCAGCGGCTATCTGGCCGAAGGACCGACATGGTCGCCGAACGGCCGTGTCATCATGTTCCTGAAGCAGCCGCGCGGCGGGTCGCCGCAGCTATATTCCATCGACCTGACGGGTCGGAACGAACGGCGCATCCAGACGCCGGGAGCGGCTTCGGACCCGGCGTGGTCCCCGCTGCTCAAGGATTGAGGGAAGACGGCAGCGTGGGCGCCCGCACCGCACGGGCGCCATCAATCGAACAACGAGACCTGGGGAATCAAGTCTATGTCCATAACGAAAATCCTGAGCCTGTTTGCCGTTCTGACGCTGGTCGCGGCGTGTGGAACGAACCCGAAGAATACCGGGCCGACGACCGCCAGTGGGCCGGCCGCACGGCCGGCGCCGACCGTCTCGTGGCTGGAATACACCGATCCCAACAAGAACGGTTATGCCGACCGCGTCTTCTTCGGCACGGACCTCTACAACATCGATGCGCAGGCCCAGGAAACGGTCCAGGCCTGGGCGCGCTGGCTGAAGGCGCACCCGGGATCAACGGTTCTGATCGAGGGCCATTGCGACGAACGCGGCACGCGCGAATATAACCTTGCGCTCGGCGCGCGTCGTGCGACGGCGGTCCGGAACTATCTGATCGCACTGGGCATTCAGCCGAACCGGGTCCGGACGATTTCCTACGGCAAGGAACGCCCGGCGGTCGCCGGCGCGAACGAGGAAGCCTGGGCGAAGAACCGCCGCGGCGTCGCCAAGCCGTCCGACCCGGGCTCCTGATCGACAGTGCGGCGCCCCCGCGGCGCCGCATGTCCGTCAGCGTGACGCGCCGCACCGCGCGAGCCCGCCGCCGCCCTGCCGCCCCAGTTTCGTCAAAATGGCGCGGCACCTTTTGTCCCGGGGATGACGAGTGTCGGGCGGAACGGATAGCGGAGCGTGCGGTCGGTGCGCGCCCGAATTTGCGAGGTAATCAATGTCCGCGACTGCGACTTTTCTGGATAAGACCCGCCCGGCCGGTCTGGCGCTTGGCCTTGCGCTGGGGCTTGGTGTCCTGACGGCTGGAACGGCCCCGCCTGCATCGGCACAGGACGTCGCCGACCAGTTGCGGCGCCGCATCGTCAAGCTGGAGCGGGACATCCAGGCCCTGCAGCGGGAAATGCGCGCGTCGCGCGGGAACCTGTCGACGGGAACGGGCTCGGGCGGCGGCAAGATCCCGCCGACAGTCGCGGCCCGCTTCGAGATCCGCATGACCCAGCTGGAGCGCTCGATCGAAAAGCTGACAGGCCGGGTCGAGGATCTGGGTTTCCAGATCAAATCGGTCCAGAAGGCGCAGAAGAAGTTCCAGAACGATGTCGAATTCCGGCTGAGCGAGCTGGAGAAGGGCGGCGGGCGGCGAGGCGCTGCCCCGCGCGCCCGGCGCAACACTGCGCCCGGCGGCAACACGGGAAATAACGGCGGCACTCGGGTCGCCTCCCGGACGCCCGCGGCGCCGACCGTGACCCTCCCGCCCGGCACCGCCGTCCAGCAATATCGCTTCGCGCGCGGCTTCCTGATCCAGCGGGAATATGCCAAGGCCCAGTCCGCGCTCGACGCCTTCGTCAAGCGCCACCCGAACAACCGCCTGACATCGAATGCCTATTACTGGCTGGGCGAGTCCTACTACGTGCAGGGCAATTACCGGCAGGCCGCGGTCGCCTTCGCCGACGGCTTCAAGAAATTCAAGGCCCATCCCAAGGCGCCGGACAATCTCTACAAGCTGGGCATGTCGCTGTCGAAGATGAGGATGCGGCCCCAGGCCTGTGCGGCCTTCAAGGAACTGCGCCTGCGCTATCCCACGGCCGCACCCGACCTCCGTCGCCGCGCCGATGGACAGCGCCGCGCCCTCGGCTGCCGCGGCTGAGGCGGCGGAGGCGCCCCCCTTCCCAGCGGGCGCGGCGCCCCCGCTGACGGTTGCGGAGCTCGCCTGGCGGCTCGACCGGCTCGGCCCCTTCGAGGACGATCCCACCTTCGCGGTCGCCCTGTCCGGCGGGCCCGACAGCCTCGCCTTCGTTCACCTGCTTGCCGATCTCACCCGCAACCGGGGCGGACGGATCGTCGCCGTCACGGTCGATCACGGACTGCGCCCCGGCTCGGATATGGAGGCGGCGGCGGTCGCCGGCTGGATGCGACGGGCCGGCATCCGCCATGAGACCCTTCCCTGGATGGGTCCGAAACCCGCATCCAACCTCCAGGCCGAGGCACGGGCGGCACGCTATCGCCTGCTCGACGCCTGGTGCGGCCGGGCTGGCATCCTGCATCTCCTGACCGCGCATCACGCCGACGACCAGATGGAGACGCGGATCCTGCGTCTCGCCCGCCGCGCCGGGCCAACCGGCCTCGCCGGCATGTCCGCCATCGAGCCGCTGGACCGGTGCCAGATCCTGCGCCCCCTTCTGGACGTCCCGCGCGTCCGCCTGGCCGCGGCCCTGGCCAGCCGGGACCTGCCGTCGGTCGACGACCCGAGCAACCGGAACCCGCGCTTCGACAGGGTTCGCGTCCGGACGGCGCTGGCCGCGACCCGACCTGAGACGGACGCTCCCATCGGGATGGTCGAAGCGCGGCGGGCGGAGGAGATCCTTGCCGCCCGGCTCCTCGCCCAGGGCGCCACCCTGTCACCACTCGGCCATGCGCGGGTCGCCGCCCCCTCCTTCTTCGATGCGCCTGACCTTATCGCCATCCGGGCGCTCGGGACCGTCCTAGCGACTGTCGGAGGGACACCCTACCCTCCGGCGCGTGCCGCCATCGAAGCGGCCTACGCCGCGTGGCGGCGGCGGGCGGCGCGCACCCTCGGCGGGTGCCGCCTGATCCCCGCCCCGGACGCGTCGCTCCTGGTCTGCCGGGAGGCCGGCAGGATCGCCGATGCCGGCCCCCTTGCGCCGGGCGAGGAGCGCCTGTGGGACGGTCGGTTCCGCCTCTCGGCCCGCCACTCGGCCCGCGACCTTCAGGTCAGACGGCTGGACGACGACACCTGGCGCGCACTCCTCGCGGCAGCAACCGATACCGATATCCGAGTGCCGCCACGCCCCGTCCGGCTGGCGCTGCCGGCCATCTACCGGGGCACGGAACCGGTCGGCCTGCCGAGCCTCGACCTCTGGGCTCCCGGTGCCGCGCCGGTCGTTTCCGCCCGCTTCGCACCGCTGCGGCCCATGAGCGCAGGCCCCTTCGTCGCGGCGGACGATCTTGTATGAGGGCGGCGGCACGTTGTTTAATAAACGGGAATACCTATGTCATAGGCCTACGTAGTAGGCAGAAGGGGATACCGACCCCTGCCGTCACGGCGTATTGAGCGGGCACGACCGACCGAAGGGCAGCGGATTTGAACAATTTCGGCAAAAACCTCGCGATGTGGTTGATCATCGGCGTTCTCCTGATCGCCTTGTTCAACCTCTTCCAGGGCGGCTCCAGCCGCGATTCGGCCAATAATCTGACCTATTCCGAGTTCATCTCGCGGGTCGAGGCCGGACAGGTAAAGAAAGTCACGATCCAGGGTCAGACGATCCGGGGCATTTCCTCTTCGGGCCAGACCTTCTCGGTCAATGCACCGAACGACCCCAATCTCGTGTCGACCCTTCTGAAGAACAAGGTCGACTTCGACGCGAAGCCCGCCGAAAAGGGGATGCACCCGCTCCTCTCGATCCTGATTTCCTGGCTGCCGATCATCCTGATCATCGCGGTCTGGATCTTCTTCATGCGCCAGATGCAGTCGGGCTCGGGCCGGGCGATGGGCTTCGGCAAGTCCAAGGCGAAGCTTCTGACCGAGCGCCAGGGGCGGGTGACGTTCGAGGACGTCGCGGGCGTCGATGAAGCC
>CAYGKX010000180.1:0-7973 GCA_964350225.1 uncultured Rhodospirillaceae bacterium
CCGCCGGTGCGGCTATGCACGGGGCCATGGAATTTCTCTCCCCCCTCGTCCCCGGCCGCCTCGAGAAACGCTACAAGCGCTTTCTGGCCGACGTCACCCTGGAAAGCGGTGAGACGGTCACGGTCCATTGCCCCAACCCCGGCTCGATGATGGGCCTCGCGGAACCCGGCACGACCGTCTGGCTGTCGCACAGCGAAGACCCGAAACGGAAACTGCCCTGGGGCCTGGAACTGGGCGACGCCGGAACGAGCCTCGTCGGGGTCAACACCAACCGGGCCAACGCGATCGTCGAAGAGGCCCTGAAGGCCTGGATCCTGCCCGGGTTGACCGGCTATGCGAGCCGCCGGCGCGAGGTGCGCTACGGCCAGAAATCACGTGTCGACTTCCTCATGACCTCCGACATCGGTCCGGACTGCTATCTGGAGGTCAAGAGCGTGACCCTCAAGCGGGACTCGGCGGTTCCCGGCACAGGGGAGTTTCCCGATGCGGTCACCGCGCGCGGCGCCCGCCATCTCGAGGAGCTGTCGGCGATGGTCGCCGCGGGGCACCGCGCGGTCCTGCTCTATCTCGTCCAGCGCGGCGACTGCGCCCGCGTGGCGCTGGCCCGCGACATCGACCCGGGCTACGGCGCCGCCTTCGACCGGGCGCTCGCCGCCGGGGTCGAGGTGACTGCGTGCACGTTCGAGCTCACGCCCGAGGGCATCCGCCCGACGGGTCCGCTGCCCGTCGAGACCGGCTGACATACGCCTCTTGCCGATCGCGGTTCAAGTCGCTACCTAATTGTCACTTATTCTCATTTCACCAGATGTTCACCGCCCATGCGCACCGAAGCGACATTCGATCAGGCCGGCCGCGATCGGACCATCGTCAAGATCCATGACGAGGCCGACTTCGAAGGCATGCGCCGTGCCGGTCGACTGGCGGCGGAAACCCTCGATTTCATCACCCCGGAAGTCCAGCCCGGCGTCACGACCGAGCATCTGGACAAGCTGTGCCACGAGTTCATCCTGGACCATGGCGCGATCCCGGCGCCGCTCAACTACCGGGGCTTTCCGAAAAGCATCTGCACCTCGGTCAACCACGTCATCTGCCACGGCATTCCCGGCGACAAGGTTCTGCGGGACGGCGACATCATCAACATCGACGTCACACCGATCGTGGACGGCTGGCACGGCGACACGAGCCGCATGTTCCCGGTCGGCAATATCGGCGTGAAGGCGCGCAAGCTGATCGATGTCACCTACGAGGCCATGATGGCCGGCATAGAGATGGTGCGCCCGGGCGTTACCTTGGGCGCCATCGGCCACGCCATCCAGACGGTGGCCGAAGGCAACCGTTTCTCGGTTGTCCGGGATTTTTGCGGTCACGGCCTTGGCAAGATCTTTCACGATGCGCCAAGCGTCCTCCATTTCGGCGAGCCGAACGAGGGTGTGGTGTTTCCGGAGGGCATGTTCTTCACGTTCGAGCCGATGATCAACGCTGGCCGCTACGAGACCAAGGTCCTGGGCGATGGCTGGACCGCCGTCACCAAGGACCGTTCGCTCTCCGCCCAGTTCGAACATTCCATCGGCGTAACCGCCGACGGCTGCGAGATCTTCACCGCCTCGCCCAAGGGCTGGAACAAGCCGCCTTACACGGACGCCTGAGACCGGCACCTCGACAGTCGGTTGCACCGCGCCGCAATATCGTTAACGATACGATAAGCATAATGGCGGCCAAACCGGGGAGAGGGGACCATGCGCCGAACGATTACCGTCCTGACGATCATCGGGGCGCTCGCCCTGACCGCCTGCTCCGGCGGCACGGGGACGCGCGGAAACCTGTCACCGGAGGAACGCGCCCGCCTCACGGCATTGGTCCGGTCCCTCGGAACCCCGGCGAGCGTCCGGTTGCTCAGCATCGCGATCGGCAACATCAGGCGGCAGAATTACGGCAACGCGATCCAGGCAGCGACGGCAGCGGTCGAGTCCGGAGGCCTCACGCCGCGCGGCCAGTCGCTCGCATATTCCATCCGTGCGACGGCCTACGGTATGACCAATCGCCGGAAACTGGCGAGCGCGGACATCGATGAGGCCCTGCGGGTCGATCCGCGAAACGTCATGGCGATCAATGCGAAGGCGGGCGAAGCCCTGCTGGCCGGAAAGCTGAACGAGGCAGAGCGCCGGTATTCCCAATCGATCGCGATCCGGCCGACTGGTCGCGCCCATTTCGCCCGCGCCTACATCCGTTACATGCGCCGGCAATATCCCGCGGCCCTGGTCGACGCCAATCAGTCGATCGCGATCTTCCCAAGGCCCGCGGCGCCCTATGCGATCCGCGGCATGATCGAGCACGCGATGGGTCGAAAGGACGCCGCCCGGCGCGACTTCAACCAGGCCTTGAGCCGCAATCCGAAGAGCGAGCTTGCGCGCCAGGGGTTACGCGCGCTCAACGCCGGACGACCGCCCTTCCGCCCGCCGCAGTTCCTTCGCCAGACACCCGGCAAGCGTGAAGGCGCGATCTGATCCCACCGGTCCGAAGCGGGTCCACCCTAGCCGGCAATCGCCTCGACAATTTCCAGGAGCCAGTGCAGCGGCCAGATAAGGCCGTAGATCAGGCCTTCGATGAAGGCGTCGCCGGCATTGCAGCGAAAGGTTCCCAGGGGGCATTTCGTCATGTTCGCGACGACGTAATAGACGGCCGTCGCGAGGAAGCCGAGCGTGTAGACGGCCATTGCCGGCTTTTTCCATCCGGCCCGCGTCGGGGATTTGGCGCTTTGTTGGCTCATCTGTCCTGATTGGCTGTGTCGGGGAGCTCAGGGAATTCGGGCAGGAAGAGGCCGGCTCGCCAGGCGAACCGGCCTCTCCGGTGTATAGCGCCGTCCCAAGATCCCCGCCAGGCGGAGACGGGACGGCGGTGCGGTTCGGTCCGCCCCCGGATCCCCACCAGGTGGAGACGGGGCGGCGACGGCGGTGGCAGGGCGCGGTCGTCCGCGCCTCACATGTCCCGCACGGGGGTCCCGGATCAGACCGAGACGAGGCAGCGGATCTCGCGCCGCGCGCCGTCGAAGCGGTAGTTCGTCGAACGCACCGTGTGGAAGCAGGCAGCCGCCATGTCGATGCGCCGGTAGGCAAGGCCGCCTTGCCGGGTCCGCGACTGGGCGCAGACATAGAGGCCGGTGGCCCGGTCGAAGGCGACGCGCGCGCTGCGACCGTATGTGCGTCGGCAATAACCCGAGAGATCCGGGATCACCTGCCGGGTCGTCTCGTTCACATCACCGCCACGCCGCGTAGCGGGGCGGGAAGGATAGGCCGCGTCCGCCGTGCCGTGCGTGCCCAGGCAATGGGCCCCGGCGCCGGCCCGGCGGTAGCCGCCGGCGCCGAAGGTCAGGCGGCACGCCGCCGCGAAATCGATACTGTGTTCCCGCCGCGCGAGGCCCGTCGGCACACGGCATATCCAGGTCCCGTCGGCGGCGCGATAGACGGCGGTCGCCTCGCTGCCATGCTGAGCCCGACAGTAATGATCCAGGTCCGGCGCCCCGCTGCCCGAGGCCGCGGCCGTCACTGGATGCGCGGTCAGGGCGGCGCCCAGCGCCAGCGTTCCCAACGTGCAGTTCCTGAAAAGTCCGGTCGCCAACCCCGTCATCGTCCGTCTCCGTCTCGGCTGTGACGTTTTCACGACCCCCCAGGGCCGCTTGCGATGAGAGAACCCTACGCCATGCGCGGCAATCGGGCAGTGACGCCCGTCACAGGGCGCAAAAAAGTGCGGGGCCCGCCAGCGTCGATGATCGCCGACGGGCCCCGATATGGCCGTCATCCGGTGTGGTGCAGATAATCTCCGTTAGATCCGCCGAACGCAGCGAACGACGCGGCGGTCGCCGAAATAGCGCACCTTGGTGGTTCGGGCGGTGAAGTAACACGCCGAGGCCATGTTGATACGCCGGTGGATATAGCCGTAGCGGCCGTAATAGCGGCTCGAACAGACATAGGCGCCCTGGCGGTAGCTGAAGTTTACCCGGGCATAGGCGCCATAGCGTGAGCGGCAGTAACCCGCGAGGTTCGGCGTCACGAGGCGCAGCGACGACGTACGGCGCGCCGTGTTGCCGATGCAGAAGGTGTTCCGGCCGTAGCGGCGGTAGCCGAATGTCCCGTAGGTCATGCGGCACGCGCGGGCGAGATTGATCCGGTAGTAGCGTACCGCATAGTTGCCGCGCTTGGCGCAGGCCGGGGCATTGAAGCGATAGTTGTAGACCGGGTAGCTGCCGGCACCGTAGTGGGTCCGGCAATAGCGCGAGAAATTGGGCTTGCCGACGATGGCGGCGTCCGCGCTGCTCGCGACGATCGGAGCGCCGGCGAAGATGCCGCCAAGAGCGATCGCGCCGAGGAGCGCGCCACGGCTGAGTTTCAGGGCAGTCGTCATGGTTGAGTGTCTCCGTCTTGCGGGCGACCCCTCGTCGCCGCTGGATGGGGAGGCAGGACCATGTCCCGCTCACGTCGGGATCGAACCTGCCATGGACGGTTGAACATCGCAGTGACCGACGTCACACCCGGTTCTTCGGGAGGCATTTCGACTGGACAAGCCCCCATGTATTTGCCCTTCTTTAACCGTGTCTAGAAAACCGGAGACTGACGAGAAACCGCATCATCTGGGTCACCGCGCCCGGTTGCGCGCGAGATTCCTCAAGGGCGGCGGCGCGGCGCTGGCGGACTACGAGCTGCTGGAACTGCTGCTGTTCGCCGCCCAGCCGCGCGGCGACGTGAAACCGCTGGCAAAGCGGCTGCTGGCCGAATTCGGCAGTTTCGCCCGCACGATCAGCGCGACACCGGAGGCGCTGCGCCAGGTCGACGGCGCCGGGGACGCGGCCATCGTGGCGCTCAAGGCCGCACAGGCCGCGGCCCTGCGTCTGCTTGCCGAAGAGGCAAGCGACGCGCCAGTGATCTCCAGCTGGAAAAAGCTGCTGGACTACTGCCGGGCGGCCATGGCGCTCGAGAAGACCGAGCAGTTCCGGCTTCTCTTCCTGGACCAGAAGAACCGGGTCATCGCCGACGAGGTCCAGCAGCGGGGCACTGTCAACCATACCCCGGTCTATCCGCGCGAGGTGGTCAAACGCGCGCTCGAACTCAGCGCCTCGGCCATCATCATGGTGCACAACCACCCCTCGGGAGATCCGACGCCCTCGCGCGCCGATATCGACATGACCCGCCAGGTACGGGACGCCGCGGAAAAGCTCGGGATCGCCCTGCACGACCACGTCATCATTGCCGGCAAGGAGCATGTCTCGCTCAAGAGCCTGGGCCTGATGTGACCGGGACCGGGGCGTAACAGGCGGTCGGAGCCCTGGGGGTTCGACGCGCGGGGAATTCGGCACGCAGGGATTTGGGCGACGCCGTCCGAGAGAACAGCCGATCGTGCGCCGTTGTTTCCGCCCGCCGGGCGGACGGTTAGTCCTCGCCTCCGTCCGCGCGCAGGAAGGCGTCTTCCTTGGTCCAGCGGTGCTCTTCGCCGCACGCCGGACAGCGGAGCGTCATGACCTGCGGGGGCAGGCTTTCGAAGCCGGTCCAGTCGAAGTTCAGTCCGGCATAGACATGCCTGCCCGTCTCCGGGCACTCGATCATCACTTGCGGCATCGCCAATATCCCACGCTGAAAATACAAACCCATCATATCACAGAAAGGGGTGTTCGCGGCGCCGGGCTGTGCAACATTTGCGGCCACCCGCCCCGATGCCGACAGGTTCAGGCCCCTTTCATGCCCGATAGCGCCCCGAATTCCGCCATTCCCTCCGGTTTCGAGCCTTTCCCGATCGACGGGGAATTCAACGACCTGCTCGGCACGCTTTACGTACGCGACGACCCGGCGGCCCGCGTCTGGGGCTTCGTCGCGGACAGCCGCTATTCGAACCCGAACGGCGTGGTCCATGGCGGGATGCTCATGACCTTCGCAGACACGGCGATGGGCCAGCTCGCCGAGGATACGTCCGGGATGCTCACCGCGACCATCTCGCTGAACGTGGAATTCGTCGCCGCGACCCCGGTCGAGAACCAGTGGGTGGAATGCCGGCCGGCCGTCGTCCGCATGGGCCGCTCCGTCGCCTTTATGCGCGGCGAGGTGAGCGCTGGCGGAACCGTCCTTCTCGTCGCCCAGGGCGTGTGGCGCATATTCGACAAACCGAGCCACCGCGTGAAACGTTAGGTTTTGCTCGCGTCATCCCATCCTTCGACAGGCTCAGGATGAGGTGCGCGCGGGTGAAGGATGGTAAGAGTTTTCAGCGCCCAATCTCCATGAACACCGCCTCACCCTGAGCCTGTCGAAGGGTCGGGATGCAACTTAGAGCCGGCTCAGGCCCGCAATCGAGGAACGAAGTCCATGTACGACCGTCTCTTCCGCCTCGACGACAAGGTCGCCGTCGTGACCGGCGCCGGCAACGGGCTGGGGCGGTCCTTCTGCCTGGGCCTCGCCGCCTTCGGCGCAACCGTCGTCTGCGCCGACCGCAACCTCGAAACGGCGGACGAAACCGCCTCCCTCGTCAAGCAGTCGCGCGGCGGCGCGGAGGCTGCGCGGGTCGATGTCGCGGACGCGGAATCGGTCGACGCCCTTTGGGCACGGGTCGAGCGGGACTTCGGCCGGGCCGACATCCTGGTCAACAATGCCGGCATCGCAACCGGGACGACCCGTACCCACGAATTCTCGGTCGACGACTGGGACCGACTGATGGCCGTGAACCTGCGCGGGGTCTTTCTGAACACCCGGAAGGCCCTGGCGCTGATGCTGCCCGGCCCCGGGTCGATCATCAACATCGCATCGGTCGCCGGCCTCCGCGGCTACTGGCCCGGGTTTCCGTCGCTCTCCGTCAACTATTCGGCCTCAAAGGCGGGGGTCATCGGCCTGACACGGCAGGTCGCCGCCGAATATGCGAAGGAGAAGATACGGGTGAATGCCATCGCCCCCGGATGGCATGCCGGGACGGCGCTGGGCGACGAACGGCGCGCGACCCTGAGCCGGGAAGAGAGGGTTCGTTTCGGCGAGGCGATCCAGAAACGCATTCCCCAGGGCGACTTCGGCGAGCCCGACGACCTGATCGGCCTTGTCGTTTACCTGGCGAGCGACGCTTCCCATTACGTCACGGGGCAGGTGATGGTCCATGACGGCGGCTGGGACGCGATCGTCGCCTAGCACGACCGAATTACGATTTCCTTCGCAAAATCAACGAGATATGCCCGGCCGCCGAGCGATATCCAATGCGGATTTGCGCACGCTGTGCATAAGTCGGTGGATAAATAGTGGAAGAATGTTCGTAAAGTAAAATAAAATCCCCAGGAAATATTCGGGGACGAAGCGATTTAATTTGGCGGCGGCAGGGTTATAGCGTTCACTAATCGTGCAAGGCAAGACCTCTTCGGAGGAGGCGTCTTGCGGCCGCAAGGCCCCCTGGACGACAGCGCTTCGGCGCCGGCATCCGAGGGCGGAGCGGCCGGGCCGGGAAGCGGCGGGCCGAAAGGCAAGCAGGCGGAACGGTCCGGGGTCGGCGGACCCGGCGGCTGCCTTCGGGCGCCACCACGGAACGCCGGCTCAGGGTCCGGGCCCTTCGGGGCAACGGGCCGGGGCGAGAAGGCCTTCGGGCTCATCGTCCAGGAACCGGCGCCTTTGGGTGCAACGGGTCCGGCCTCGAGGTCTCCGGGGGTAAAAGCCCGGCGGCACGAGAGGCAAGATCGCCGCCTTCGGGCGGGACGATCGAGAGGCGTCAGGGCCGCCCTTCGGGGCACAGCGAAGACTCCGCGTCTAAGCACCTGGCGCCTCTTTTCGTTCCCGGACATGCCCCCTGCGTCCGCACGAACGCCTCACCCTGAGCTTGTCGAAGGGTGAGCCTGTCGAAGGGTGAGCCTGTCGTGGCGCGATGTCGGCGCCCGTCATCCCATCCTTCGAGACGCGCTGCGCGCTCCTCAGGATGAAGTCTTTGTATTTTAACAGAAAAATGATCGCTTCATCCTGAGGAGC
>CAYGKX010000181.1:0-7947 GCA_964350225.1 uncultured Rhodospirillaceae bacterium
CGTCTCCTTCGCGCTCGCCCCGGGACAGGTCCTCGGCATCCTGGGCGAGAACGGCGCCGGCAAGTCGACCCTTATGAACATCGTCTCCGGTCTGACCCGGCCGGATGCCGGGGAGATCCGGATCGACGGCCGGACCGTGAGCTTTACCTCGCCGCGCGAGGCGACGGCGCTCGGCATCGGCATGGTGCATCAGCATTTCATGCTCGTCCCGGCACTGACGGTCGCGGAGAACGTCCTTCTCGGACTGCCGGAAAGAAGCAACTGGCGGCTGCCGACCGCGCGGATCGCGTCGGAAATCGAGCGGCTCGGCAACGAGATCGGCATGACAGTCGATCCCCGGGCGCGCATTTCCACTCTCGGCGTCGGCGACCAACAACGGGTCGAGATCCTCCGCGCCCTCCACGGCGACGCCCGCATCCTGATCCTGGACGAACCGACGACGGTATTGACGTCGGAAGAGCGGGAACGGCTCTTCGAGGTCATCCGGCGCCTCCGCGCCCAGGGCCGCTCCGTCCTCCTGATCAGCCACAAGCTGGACGACATCTTCGCTGTTTGCGACGCCGCCGTCGTGCTGCGCCGGGGCCGTGTTGTCGATTCGCGGCCGATCGGCGACTGGACCCGTGCCAGCCTGATCGAAGCCATGGTCGGCGCGGAACTGCCACATCCGGCCAACCGCCCGCATCGGGTGGCCCCCGAAATCCTCCTCTCCGTCGAGGGAGCAGCCGCCGACGGCGCCGCCGGCCACCGGCTCTTCGCGGAGGCGAGCTTCGATCTGCATGGCGGCGAGATCCTCGCGCTCGCGGGTGTGGAGGGGAACGGCCAGCGGGAGCTGGCGGAAATCGTCGCCGGCCTGCGCCCGCCCGTGGCCGGCACTGTCCGCTACCTCGACGTGCCGCATCCCCGCCGGCCCTCGGTCCGCCGACTGCGCCGGCGCGGGCTACGCCATGTGCCGGAGGACCGGCTGAGCTCCGGCGTCCTGAACGACCGGCCGCTTTTCGAGAGCCACCTCCTGTCGAACTTCTTCCGGAAGCCCTATGCCCGCCGGGGCTGGCTGTCCCGGCGCCGGGCGCGCGACGCGGTCGCCGGCCTGATCCGCGATTTCGACGTCCGCGCCCCCCACCCCGGTGTCGCCATGGCGACACTGTCGGGCGGCAACCAGCAAAAACTCGTACTCGGCCGCGAACTGGACGGCGACGTGCGTGTGCTTGTGGCCGCACATCCGACCCGGGGGCTCGATCTCCGGACCAATGCCTTCATCCAGGAACGGCTCCTCGATCTGCGCGACAGGGGCGTCGGCATCATCCTTATCTCCTCAGACCTGGAGGAGATCTGGCAGGTGGCCGACCGTGTAATGGTTCTGGCGGGCGGACGACTGCATGGCCCGGTCGCCTTGAGCGAGACGACGGTGCAGGCCGTCGGCGCCTGGATGTCCGGCAAGTGAGCGGCGGGGTGTCGAACGTCTGGCGCGCCGCCCTGCCCGCGTTCCTCACCTTCGCGGGCGCACTCGTCCTCATCGGGCTTTTCGTCGCGATCGCCGGGAAGGATCCGGTCGCCGCGGCCGGTGTCTTCTTCGAGCGGTCGGTCGGGCAGTGGAACGGGCTCTCGGAGGTTCTGGTCCGGGCCATCCCGCTGACCCTCTGCGGCCTCGGCATCGCCTTTGCCTTCCGGGCCCGCCTGTTCAACGTCGGCGCCGACGGACAGTTGATTGTCGGCGCGATCCTCGCCGTTTGGGTCGCCCTGCTGCTGCCGGATCTTTCCCCCTGGCTCCTGATGCCGCTGTTTCTCATCGTGTCGGGCGTCGGCGGCGCCGCTTGGGGCGGCATCGCAGGCTGGCTCCGTGCCCGCTACAACGCGAGCGAGATCATCGTCACGATCATGCTCAACTATATCGCCCTCCAGCTTCTGTCCTGGGCAATCCGGGGGCCGCTGCAGGAGAGCATGAAAGTCTTCCCGCGTTCGGACGCCGTGCCCGACGGGATCCTTCTGGAAACCATCGCGACGGGGACCCGGCTTCACGGCGGGGCCCTCATCACCATCGTCGCGACCATCGCCGCCTTCCTGGTTCTGCGCTACAGCGTCTTCGGCTACCAGCTCCTCGCCGTCGGGTCGAGCCGCCCCGCCGCCCGGGTTGGCGGTATCGCGGACGGACGGACGATGGTCCTGTCGATGGTGGCCAGCGGCGCATTCGCGGGTCTCGCCGGCGGGGTCGAAATCCTCGGCATCCACGGCCGCCTGCAGGACGACTTCGCCGGCGGCGTCGGTATCACGGCTATCGCCGTGGCGCTGCTGGCCCGGCTGAACCCCCTGGGCGTCCCCTTCGCCGCACTCCTTTTCGGTGTGATCAGCGTCGGCTCCGGCGCCCTGCAGCGCGACATGGGGATTCCCCTGCCGCTCATCTACATCATCGAGGGACTGGTCATTGTCGCCTTCCTGATCTCCGGCCACTTCGCCGCCCGTCGGCGCACGGCAGCAGCCTAGGAAGCGGGAGCACGAATGGACGACGTCTTCTTCATAGGGCTCCTCGCCGGCGCCTTCCGTTTCGCGACACCCATCGCACTCGCCGCGCTGGGCGAGACCGTGGCCCAGCGATCCGGCGTTCTGAATGTCGGCATCGAGGGGATCATGCTCGTCGGCGCCTTCCTGGCCGTGCTTGGCTCACTCTGGACCGGCTCTCCCTACGGCGGGCTGGCCTGCGCCATCGCCGGCGGGATCGCGATGGCGGGGCTCCACGCGTTCCTGTCGATCACGCTCAAGGTCGACCAGATCGTTTCGGGCATCGCGCTCATTGTACTTGGCCTCGGTCTGTCGGGCTTCTTCTTCCGGCTCACCGTTGGAGCCCAGAGCCCCCCGCCTGCCGTGCCTTCCTTCGACCGCATCGACCTCGGCCGGCTAAGTGAATTGCCCTGGGTGGGCCCCATCCTCTTCACACACCATCTCCTCGTCTACGCGACGGTCGTCATCGCGCTCGTTCTCTGGTGGTGGCTCTATCGCACGGGCCCGGGCCTTCGCGTGCGGGCAGCGGGGGAATATCCCGCCGCCGCCGATGCCGCCGGCGTGCCGGTCGCGCGGGTGCGCTACGGCTGCGTCCTCTTCGGCGGCGCCATGGCAGGGCTCGCGGGCGCCTACCTCTCGACCGCCCAGCTTTCCGGGTTCGTGGAGAACATGGTCTCGGGCCGCGGCTTCATTGCCGTGGCCTGTGTGGTATTCGGCCGCTGGAACCCGATCGGCGCCGTCCTTGCCGCGCTCTTCTTCGGCGCCGCCGACGCGGCCCAGATCCGCCTGCAGACCCTGAACCCGGACATCCCCTACGAATTCTTCGTGATGATGCCCTACGTCCTGGCCGTCCTGTTCCTGATCTTCTTCGCCGGCCGCGCCCAGATGCCCTCGGCACTGGGCCTGCCCTTCCTGCGCGGCCGCAAGGGATAGCGGGGGAAAACCCGGCGTCTTTGAAGCGGCGCTCCAGCCGGTTCTAGGACTCCGTCAGCCGCGTCAGCACCCGCTCCGGCGTCATCGGGATGGTCGTGAAGCGCTTGCCCGTCGCATGGGCGGCCGCGTTGGCGGCGGCCGGTGCTGCACCGATGATCGGTGGCTCGCCGACACCCTTTGCGCCGAAGGGTCCACTCGGCTCCGCCGTCTCGAGGATGATGGGATGCAGCCCATGGGGCACGTCGAGCGATCCCGGGACCTTGTAGTCCATCATCGTCGCGTTGATCGGCTGGCCGTCCTGCCAGACCAGTTCCTCGGTCAGCGCATACCCGAGCCCCTGCACCAGCCCGCCGAGGATCTGTCCCTCGACGGCCACCGGGTTGATCGCGCGGCCGACATCGTGTGCCGACCAGGCCTCGACGACATCGATCTTGCCGGTGACCTCGTCGACCTCGACCTCGACGATCTGCGCCCCGAAGACGTAGGTGCCGATCCGGCCGAAGGGGAAGTGCTTCATGACCGCTGCTTTCGGGTTGAAGGGCTCGCCGTCGTAGACCAGCCCCTCGGACCCGATGATCGGACCGCCGGCCGCGTAGTGCGCACGCTGGGAAATCTCGCCGAGGGACACCGACTTTTCTGGAATTCCGACGATCCCGACCCGCCCGCCGTCGCGCAGTTCGAGATCGTCCGGCGAACATTCCATGAGTTCGGCGGCATGGGCGAAGGCCTGCTCGACGACACGCGCGGCAGCCCCGGCGATCGCGCGCCCGACCATGTAGGTCACCCGGCTGCCGCCGGTGCCCCAGTTGTAGGGCGCGGCGTCCGTGTCCGGCGGGACGAAATTGACCTGGTCGAGGTCGAGTCGCAGCGCCTCCGCGCAGATCTGGGCAAGTACGATGTCTGAGCCCTGGCCCAGATCGACCGCCCCGGTATTCACCGTCACGGTCCCGTCCTCGAGCAGGCGCACAATGGCGGAGGTGCCGAGAAGGCCGCAGATATGGGCGACGCTCGCCACGCCGATCCCCCGGCGGCGTCCCCCGACGGCCGGGGTCGCCTGCCGGCGTCGCCCCCAGTCCGCCGCATCGCGGGCCGCTTCGAGGCACTCGCGGAAGCCGCATGACGTGATCGTCTGCCCGCCAATCCAGGTGTCGCCCGCGTCGACGGCATTCTGAAGCCGGAGGTCGATCGGATCGCGGCCGAGGGCGTCGGCGATGCGGTCGACCTGCTGCTCGGTCGCGAAGGTGACCTGCGGGTTGCCGAAACCGCGAAAGGCGCCGGCCCGCAGCTTGTTGGTATAGACGACCCGGCCGCGCAAGCGGCAATGCGGGATCTTGTAGGGGCCCCGCGCCATCAGGAGGCCATATCCGAGGACCGCCGCGCTTTCCTCGGCATAGGCCCCGCCGTCATAGACCACATCGAGGTCGATCGCGTGGATAGTCCCGTCCTTCAATGCCCCCGTCTTGACCCGGACGCGCGCGGCGTGGCGCGAGCGCATCATTGTCATGTCGTCCTCGCGGGACAGGGCGAGACGGACGGGCCGGCCGGTGGTCTGGGCGAGCAGGACGGCAATCGGCTGGATGGTCACACCGGTCTTGCCGCCGAAGGCGCCCCCGACCGTCGGCGTGATCGCCCGGACCTTCGACATCGGCAGTCCGAGATATTTCGCGACGGTCGCCTGCACCTTGTAGATCGACTGGTTCGACGACCAGACGGTGATCCTGCCGTCGGCGGCGACTTCGGCCAGCGCGGCGCAGGGTTCGATATAGACGTGGGACTGCGCCGGCACCTCGTAGACGTCCTCGACAACGACTTCGCACTCGGACCAGGCGCCGTCGACATCGCCCTGGGACAGTTCCTGACGCGACACCTCGTTCGGGCCCAGATCGGCCTGGCCCGGCGCCAGGCTGTAGCTGTCGAAATCCGGATGAACCAGCGGCGCGCCGGGTGCCAGTGCGTCGTCGATGGTCAGGACCGGGAGTTCCTCTTCGTAGTCGATCTCGATCAAGGCCAGGGCGGCACGCGCCGTGGCGCGATCGACCGCGGCGACGGCCGCGACCGGTTCGCCGACATAGCGCACCCGGCCGACCGCCAATGCACTTTCGTCGTCGATGAAACCGCCCCAGCGGCGCAGCGGGATGTCTTCTCCGGTCAGCACCGCCCGCACCCCCGGCAGCGCCAGGGCGGCGGAGACGTCGTAGCCGACGATCCGGGCCGCGGGATAGGGGCTGCCCAGGAGAGCACCGTGCAGCATGCCCGGCAGCACCATGTCCTCGGTATAGATCGCCCGGCCGCGGGCCTTGTCGCTGGCGTCCGCGCGGGGAACGCTTGCGCCGACCCCACCGCCTTCGGGCGAACGCACCGGTCCGTCAGGCTTCATGTTCGTCCCCATTGCGTCCATATCCGGTCGCCCGCAGCACCGCCTCGACGATCTTCACATAGCCTGAACATCGACAGATGTTCCCCGCAATGCCATGCCGGATTTCCGCCGGGCCCGGCCTCGGGTTCGCCTCCAGGAGCGCCGTCAGCGCGACGACCATACCGGGGGTGCAGTAGCCGCATTGAATTGCCCCCGCCTCGACCAGCGCCTGCTGGACGGGGGTCGCCACATCACGCGTCCCGAGGCCTTCGACCGTGACGATCGCGCGGCCCTCCGCCTGGGCGGCGGGGATCAGGCAGGACCGGATGGGCTCGCCGTCGACCAGAACGGTGCAGGCCCCGCAGACGCCCTGATTGCAGCCCCGCTTGGACCCGGTGAGCTGAAGACCGTCGCGCAGGATGTCGAGGAGCGTGTCGGTGGTGCGCGCGGCGACCTCGCAGGCTTCGCCGTTGACGGTCAGCATTGCGATGCGCTTGCTCATGCCGCCTCCCCTCCGACCCGTGTAGCGGTTTGCTGGACGGCGCGGGCAACGAGCCCCGGCACGATGGCCCGGCGATAGGCGGCAGTGCCGCGCACGTCGTCCTCGGCATTGCAGGCTTCGCGCAGGATTTCGCCCGCCGCGGCGAGCGCCTTCGCCTCCAGGCCCGATCCGACGAGGGCCTGCTCCGCCTCCGTCGAGCGAACCGGCTTTTCTCCGCACGACCCCAGTGCAACCCGCGCGCCGGTGCAGGTCCCCGCCTCCAGCGCCAGGCAGACGGCGACGGAGACCGTCGCATAATCCCCGTCCACCCGGCCAAACTTGAGATAGCTCCCCGCAGTTCCGGTCGCGGCGGGCGGCAACAATATGGCCGCAACCATTTCGCCGGGGTCGAGCGCCGTCGTCAGATAGTCGACGAAGAAGTCCTCGGCCGCGATCCGGCGCGTACCGCCCGGCCCGACAGCCTCGATCGCCGCCTCGGCCGCGACCAGCGCTGCGGGAAAGTCGGCAGCGGGATCCGCGTGTGCGACCGCCCCGCCGATCGTGCCCCGGGTACGGATCGCCGGATGGGCAATCTGCCGTGCGGTATCCGCCACGATCGCATTGGCGCCCGGGAAAGCGGCTCGTGCGAGCGTGGCATGCGTCGCCATCGCTCCGATTCGCATGCACCCGTCGGCGTCCTGTGCAACCAGTCCCAGGTCCGGGATCGCCTTGAGCGACACCAGCAGGCTCGGCTCCACGATCCCGAGATTGAGCATGGCCACGAGGGTCTGACCGCCCGCGAGACAGCGCGCATCCTCGTCTTCCGACAACAGTCGGACGGCCTCATCCAGGGTACGAGGTACGGCATAGTCCAAGGCAGATCACCCCTTGCGGTCCATCGTCGAAACCGGAACGCTATCAATATCGTGTTTCGATTAGAAGCATTTTGTCATACAATTTGAAACACTCAGCGAAACGGGCGAGGTCCGCCATGACGACAGAAAGCTCCGTCCCCGACAGCATTCCCATCGTGGATCTCGGCGCCTTCATGGCCGGAGACCCGGAAGGCCGAAAGACGGCTGCCGCCGAAATCTGCCGCGCCGTGGAGGAGATCGGCTTCTTCGGCATCGCCCGACATGGTGTGGACGAGGGTGTGGTGGCGGAGGCCTTCGCCGCGGCGGAACGGTTTCATGCCCTCCCGCTGGAGACCAAGCTCGCCATCAAGATAAACGCCTCCCACCGCGGCTACATGCCGATGGCCGACCAGCACCGGGCCGAGGCCAAACAGCCGAACCTGAGCGAATCCTTCCTTGTGGGCGCAGACCTCGATCCGGACGATCCCGATGTCGTCGCCGGGTTGCCGATGTGCGGCCTCAATCAATGGCCGGCGGCGTTGCCGGACATCCGCCCCCCCTTCGAGGCCTACCGCGACGCGCTTACCGCCCTTGGGCGCCGCATGCTGCCGCTGTTCGAGACAGCCCTGGACCTTCCGGACGGCTTTTTCGGACAACGCTTCCGGAAGCCCCTGACCTTCGTCCGCGCGCTGCACTACCCGCCGGCCCCCGAGACCATGCCGGAGGACCAGTTCGGTGCGGCACCCCATAGTGACTTCGGTTTCATCACGATCCTCGCCCAGGACGATGTCGGCGGGCTTCAGGTCCAGACGCGCGCCGGAGACTGGCTC
>CAYGKX010000182.1:0-328 GCA_964350225.1 uncultured Rhodospirillaceae bacterium
CCGTCATCTGGCCGTACATCATGAGGCCGGCACGATCGAGTTCGTTGAACTTGTCGAGGGTCGCCCAGTGCGGAACGATGTTGGAATTGGCGATGAGGACCCGTGGCGCATCGGCATGGGTCCGGAAGACGCCGACCGGCTTCCCGGACTGGACGAGGAGGGTCTCGTCGTCGTTCAGGTCCTTCAGCGCGCCGACGATCCTGTCGTAGCTCTCCCAGTTCCGCGCCGCCCGGCCGATGCCGCCGTAGACGATGAGCTCCTGCGGCTTCTCCGCCACCTCGGCGTCGAGGTTGTTCATCAGCATGCGCATCGGCGCTTCGGTCAGCCA
>CAYGKX010000182.1:349-7838 GCA_964350225.1 uncultured Rhodospirillaceae bacterium
GCAGGAGAGATCGTTGCCGTGGGGTGCGGCGATGACGCGGGTGTTGTCCAAACGGGATACGCTCATGTCGACCTCTCTGGGCGGCGCTCGCCGCCGCCTTCGTACGAAAATCGGGTGGACAGGTAAAACCGGTCGCCGGGATGGGTCAGCCAGGCGCGCGAGGCGACATGGCCGGCCGACCAGGTGCGGCGGTGAAGATGCAGGCAGGGCTGGCTCGGGCCGATGCGTAGCAATTCCTGCTGAAGCCTGTCAGGCAGGATCGCCTCCAGCCGGTGTTCGACTTCAGACAGGGGGGCCGCACGCATCAGGTACTCGTTCGGAGTCTGGACAGATAGGTCTATGTCCATGTAGTCGCGCGCGACCGTCGGGTTGACGTAGCGTTCCTCCAGCTGGAACGGCGCGTCGTCGAGGAAATGGACGATCCGGCTGTGGAAGATCCGCGCACCGGGCGTCTTGCGCAGCGCTTCCGCGATCTCCCCCGTCGCGGTCGTCGCTTCATGTATTACGACCTCGCTGCGGTAGGCGCCGCGCGCGCGGATGATATCGGCGACGTTCCGGATCTCCAGAAGCTCCAGGCGCGTGCGGCTGTCGGAAACGAAGGTCCCCTGGCCCTGAACCCGCCGAAGCCAACCGCCCTCGGTCATCTCCCGGACGGCCCGGTTGACGGTCATCCGGCTCGCGCCGAATACCCGCACCAGTTCGTTCTCGGAGGGGATCTTGTGGTCCACCGGCCAGTCGCCGGCGAGAATACGGTCCCGGATATAGGTCTTGAGTTGTTCGTAGAGCGGAAGATCGGAACTCTCGTCCCGGCGAGGACCGCCGGACACGGTGTCGCCGCCCCGTCCTTCCGGCGGCGGGGTCACGACTTCAGCCCCAGATAGGCGTCGACCAGGGCTGGGTCCTTCCGCGCCGCCTCCGCCGTGCCGCGCCAGACAGCCCGGCCGGATTCGAGCACACAGACATCGTCCGCGACCTCGAAGGCGCGCTGGGTGCTCTGCTCGACCAGCAGGATTGTCATCCCTTCCTGCTTCAGCGCGGCGATCGCCTCGTAGCAGACGTCGACGACGGCGGGCATCAGTCCCAACGACACCTCGTCGATCATCAGAAAACGCGGCTCGGCCATCAGCGCCCGGCCGATGGCGAGCATCTGTTGCTCGCCGCCCGACATGGAACCGGCGAGCTGTGTCAGCCGCTCGGCGAGGCGGGGGAAGAGGGCGAGGACCCGGTCCGTATTGCGCGCCTCGGCTGCCTTGTCCCGGGTATAGCCGCCGACGATGAGGTTCTCCCGAACCGTCAGGTCGGGGAACAGGCGCCGTCCCTCCGGTGCGATGGCGATGCCCCGCCGGACCCGGCGGCGCGGCGGCTCTCGGGTGATGTCCGCGCCCTCCAGGAGGATCGCGCCGCCCTGGACCTCGACATGGCCGGCGATGGCCATGAGGGTCGAGGACTTGCCGGCGCCATTCGCGCCAATCAGCGCGAAGACCGTGCCCGGCGAAATGTCCAGGGTCAGGCCGGAGACCGCCCGGAACGCGCCGTAGCCGCAGGTGAGGTCGTCAAGCCGCAGCATCGCCGCCTCCCTTCTCGGATCCGGTATCCGCGTGACGGGCGCCCAGATAGGCGGCGCGAACGTCCGGGTCGGACATGACCGCCTCGGGCGCCCCGTCGCCGATCTTCCGGCCGTTGTCGAGCACGACGAGATGGCGGCAGACCCGCATCACTTCGCCCAGGTTATGCTCGATCATGACGATCGTCGTGCCGCGCCGGTTCAGGTCGACCACCGTGTCGGCGAGGGTCGCCGCCTCGACGCTGTTCAATCCGGCGAGCGGCTCGTCGAGAAGCAGCACCTTGGGGTCGAGGGCGAGGGCTCGTGCGACCTCCAGCCGCTTGAGGACGCCCAGCGGCACTTCCCCCGGCATGGCATCGGCCCGATCGGCGATGCCGACCAGTTCCAGTAGCTCTCGGGCCCGTTCCCGCTCGGCCGAGCGGCTGAGTGTGACGATGGCCGACACGGGGCCGCGCGTCTTCCGGTAACCTGCGGCGAAGGCCACATTCTCGATGATCGAGAGCTCGCGGAACGGCCGGACGAGCTGCTGCGACAGGCCGAGGCCGAGGCGCACCCGGCGGTGGGTCGGCAGGCCGACGAGGGAGCGGCCCGCGAGCGCGATACGGCCCGCGTCGGGTGTGACGATGCCGGTGATGGAGCGCATGACGGTCGTCTTGCCGGCACCGTTCGGGCCGATAAGACCGAGCAATTCCCCATCCTCGACGGCAAAGCTCACGCCGTCGACGGCGGTGACGCCGCCGAACGTAACGGAGACGTCGGCGACCTCCAGGATTGCGCTCATGCCGTTTCCTCCGTCCGGTGTCCGCCTCCGCCCGGGTTCCGCCACCGCGCCGGGTTCGGGCGAGACCGCGCCGCACCAGCCCGGCCACGCCGTCCGGGGCGAAGCGCATCATGACGAAGAGGAGGCCGCCGTAGAACAGCAGCTTGTAGTCGCCGATGAACTGGAAGACGAGCGGCAGGAGGGTCAGCAGGATCGCCGAGGCGATCACCCCGAAGACCGAGCCGATGCCGCCAAAGACGACGATCGACAGGATCGTGATCGACGGGATGAAGCCGAAATCCTCCGGCAGGATGATCTTGACCTGATGGGCATACAGGGAGCCGGCCATGCCGGCGAGACCGGTGCCGATGACGAAGGCGACCAGCTTGAAGCGTGCGACGTCGATGCCGACGACGCGGGCCGTATCCTCGTCGTCGGCGATGGAGCCAAAGGCGGCGCCGAGCCAGGTCCGGCGAAGGTAGAAGCTGAAGGCCGCGACGAGCAGCGCCACGACGACCGCGACCAGCATGTATCCCATCGCGCCGTAACCCGGGTCGGGTATGCCGGCGATGCCTTCTTCCGCGCCCAGCCAGGGTTGCTGGTTGACGACCCCGACGAAGAGGAAGGCAACGCCCATCGTCGTAATGGCGAGGAAGTCCTCCCGGACGCGGAGGGCCGCCATGCCGACGACCAGGCCGACCAGTCCCGCGAGGACGATCGCGGCCAGGGTCGCGGGGATGAAGTCGAGCCCGGCCTCCTTCGTCAGCATCGCCGCCGTGAAGGCGCCAATGCCCTGGAAGGCCGCGTGGCCGAGGCTGATCTGCCCGCAGAAGCCGGTGATGAGATTGAGACTGAGCGCCATGATCACGGCGATCGACACCGTGGTGATCAGGCTGATCTCGTAAATGTTGAGCAGGCCGTCCATCGTCCCGTCCCTCCCCTCAGGCCCGCGCGAACAGGCCGTGGGGCCTGACCATGAGGACGACGATCAGGACGGCGAAGGCAATGGCGTCGCGGTCCATGACCTTGCCGAGATAGATGGTGCCATACGCCTCGACGACACCCAGCAGCAGGCAGGCCAGAAGGGTGCCGCGCAAACTGCCCAGGCCGCCCAGAACGATGATGGCCAGCGCCTTGTAGCTCGGCACGGCTCCGCTCGTCGGCTCCACCTGGTTGTTGAGGAGCGCGACCATCACCCCCGCGGCGGCGGCGAGGGCGGAGCCGATGAAGAAGTTGAGGTAACGGACCTTCAGGATATCGATGCCGAAGCTCTCGGCCATCTGGGGCACCGTCACCGTCGCCCGCCAGGCAACGCCGATCCGGGTCCTGGCCGACAGGAGGCCGAGGGCGCCGATGATCGCCACGGCGCCGAGGAAGGTGACCAGTTCGGCCGTCTTGACCTGCATCCCGGCGGCCCGGACCGTGCCCTGCAGGGGCGGCGCCGCATAGGACATGCCGTAGGGCCCGAAGACGATGCGCAGGACTTCTTCCATCGCAATATAGAGGCCGATGGAGGCGATGAGCGCGACGAAGGGCGGATATTTCAGGATCGGCTGGTAGGCGAGGCGATAGACCGCCATGCCCGCAAAGCCGACGAGCATCATCGAGACGACCAGTCCGAGGGCGAAGCTCCCCGTCTCGTTGGTCACGATCACGCCGATGTAGCCGCCGAGGGTAAAAAGGCCGGCATGTGCCACATGGAGGATGCGCAGCAGGCCATAGACGAGGGTCAGCCCCACCGCGATCAGCGCGTAGATGCTGGCCTGGATCAGGCCCTGGACGAAGAGTTCGACGAACAGCATGGCGGGTTGTCGTCTTTCGGTCCTGGAAGCGGGAAGGCTGCGAGGGGAAGCGGCCGCCGGGCGCCGCGGGGCACCCGGCTATACCGCTTAAGGCCGGTTGACGGTTACTTCGACGGCGGAGCCAGCAACGCCGGATCGCTGATGACGGAATGGTGGTGCCAGGCGCCGTCCTTCACGATCTGCACCTGCACGTCCTTCCGCACCTCCCCGAGGGCGTTGAAGGAGATGGTGCCGGTCGACACATCGATCTTCGTCTTGGCCAGTGCCGCCTTGATCGCGGCCGGGTCCAGCTTGCCGGCGCGCTTGATGGCGTCGGCCAGCACCCAGATCGCCGTGTGGGCGGAGGCGGCAACCATGTCGGCCTTCTGCCCGGTCGTCTTCTCGTACTGGGTGATGAAGTCGATCGTGACCGGCGACTTCGAATCGCGGTCGAGGGACGTGGTGATCAAGACCCCCTCGGACGCCTTGCCGGCGATCTCGATGAACTTCTGGCCGTCATAGCCTTCCTGCCCGATGACGACCGCCTTGACGCCGGCGGCGCGCAACTGGCGGACCAGCGGGCCGGCGGTGAAGAAGTAGCCGGTGGCGTAGATGGCGTCCGGATTGTCGGACTTCACCTTGGCGACGATCGGGCCGAACTGGCGGTCCTTGATGGAGTATTCGTATTCGCCAACGATCTCGATCCCGAAATCCTTGGCCTTCTCCTTGAAGCCCCGGGCGAGCGAGCGGCCGAAGTCGTTCTTGAGAGTGATCAGGACGACACGTTTCTTCTTCAGGTCTTCGCCGATCAGCTTGGCGCCGGCACGGCCCTGCACCTCGCCCATGAATGAAGTGCGGTAGACATAATCGCCCGCCTTGGTGATCGACGGGTGGATGGCGTAGGCCGAGACGTAAGGGATCTTCGCACCCTGGAACACGCCGGCGGCGGCGCGGGTCGGGCCCGAATAGCTGCCGGAGACGGCGACCTTCACCTTGTCGCCTCCAATCAGCTTGTTGGCAATGGGCACGGCGTTCTTCGGCGATGCCTGGTCGTCATAGACGACGAGTTCCAGCTTCTCGCCCAGGACGCCGCCCTTGGCGTTAATCTGCGAGATCGCCAGCTTGGCGCCGTTCAACGCCGATTTCCCGTCCGCGGCCGCGAAGCCGGTGAGGGGGGCGTGGAATCCGATCTTGATGGTCTCCGCCTGGGCCGCGCCTGCAAAGAGGGCGGCCGCCGCGGCGATGGTCGTCAGCTTGCCGAACTTCATTCTCTCCTCCGTCTGACTGGAAAGCTCCCGCGCGCCGTTCGCCGCCTCTTTCCGGTGTTGTTTCGCTCCGCCCCCTGCCCGGAAGGCATGTTGCGGTGGAATAGGTCCTCCCGGCCGACCGGGTCCGGACGCTTGAGCGGCACGCTCAATCCGTATACCCTACGCGAGTTGTATATACAAGTCGAAGGAAGCGGGAGACGGCAATGGCCGAGACGAGCGTATCCGATGCAACGGTCGAGACCTTCCGGCGCGACGGGGTGGCCCTCCTGCCGGGCGTCTTTCGCGACTGGGTCGACTGCCTGCGCGAGGGGGTCGAAAAGAACATCGCCTCGCCAAGCTGGCGGGAGCGCACCTACCAGCCGGACGGCAGCCCCTCCCGCTTCTTCCAGGACTATCTGGTCTGGGACAGGGTCGACGAGTTCCGCCGCTTCATCTTCGAATCTCCCGCCGCCGAACTCGGCGCCCGGCTGATGGGCGCGACGACAGTTCGGCTCTTCCACGAGCATGTGCTGGTCAAGGAACCCGGCGCGGCGGTGCCGACGCCCTGGCACCAGGATATGCCCTACTACTGTCTCTCCGGATCGAAGACCGTCAGCTTCTGGGTCGCGCTCGACCCGGTCGCGCGGGACATCGCCGTCGAATATGTCGCCGGGTCGCATCGCTGGGGCCGGCAGTTCCGGCCGGACCGGTTCGACGGCAGCGCCCTGACCGAGGGCGACACGCGGGAGACCATCCCCGATATCGAGGCCGACCGCACCGCCTTTGACATTCGCGGCTGGGCGGTGGAGCCGGGGGACGCCATCGCCTTCGACTATTCGACCGTCCATGGCGCGCCGGCGAATACCGACCTGTCGCGCCGCCGGCGGGCCTTCTCGCTGCGGCTCGTCGGCGAGGACGCGGTCTATGCGGAAAAGGGTACGCATTCGCCCCCCTTTCCCGACATCGGCCTCACGCCGGGCGCGCCTCTCGCGGGCGATCAGTTCCCGGTGCTGTGGTCGGCCGACGGATCCGGGAACGCCCGATAAACCCTGCCTGGCACCAGACCGGGCGCCGTCTCCGGCGCCCGGTTCCAACGAAACATACACGTCGTCCCGTCCAGCCTATTTCGACGGCGGTGCCAACAGCTTGTCGTCGCTGATCGTCGCGAAATAGTGCCAGTTGCCATCCCGTACGACCTGGACGATCACGTCCTTCTTCACCTCGCCAAGGTCGTTGAAGGAAATTGTGCCGGTGGATGCGTCGACGACCGTCTTCGCGATGGCGTCGCGGATGTCCGCCGGCTTCATCGACTTTGCTTTCTTGAGGGCCTCGGCGACGACATAGACCGCCGTATGGGTCGTCGCCGCGACCATGTCGACCTTGTAGCCGGCCTTGCCCTCGAAGGCCTTGATGAAGTTGCGCGTGACCGGACGCTTGGAATCGCGGTCCAGCGACGTGGTGATCACGACACCCTCGGCCGCCTTGCCGGCGATCTCGATGAACTTCTGGGAATCGTAGCCTTCCTGGCCGATCACGACGGCCTTGACCCCGCCCGCGCGCAGCTGGCGGACCAGCGGGCCAGCGGTGAAGAAGTAGCCGGTGGCGTAGATGGCGTCCGGGTTGTCGGCCTTGACCTTCGCGACGATCGGGCCGAACTGGCGGTCCTTGATCGAATATTCGTACTCGCCGACGATCTCGATACCGAAGTTCTTGGCCTGGTCCTTGAAGCCGCGCGCCAGCGACCGGCCGAAGTCGTTCTTGAGGGTGATCAGGACGACCCGCTTCTTCTTCAGGATGTCGCCGACGAGCTTGGCGCCAGCCCGCCCCTGGACCTCGCCCATGAAGGACGTCCGGAAGACGTAGTCGCCCGCGCGGGTGATCGACGGATGCACGGCATAGGCTGAGATATAGGGGATCTTCGCGTTCTGGAACACGCCGGCGGCGGCCCGGGTGGCGCCGGAATAGCTGCCGGAAATGCCGATCGTGATCTTGTCGTTGCCAATCAGCTTGTTGGCGATCGGCACGGCATTCTTAGGCGGCGCCTGGTCGTCGTAGACGACGAGGGCGAGTTTCTTGCCCGGCATGCCGCCCGCCGCGTTGATCTGGTCGACCGCGAGCTGGGCGCCGCGCAGCGCCG
>CAYGKX010000183.1:0-770 GCA_964350225.1 uncultured Rhodospirillaceae bacterium
CGATGATTTTGAGGTGCCGCTCGTCGTCGATGATGCCGGCATCGCCCGTCTGGACCCAGCCGTCCTCGGTCTTGGCCTCGGCGGTCGCGGCTTCGTTCTTGTAATACTCCCGAAAGACACCGGGGCTCCGGTAAAGAACCTCCCCCGTCTGGTCGTCGATCTTGAGCTCGACCCCGGTCACCGCGACACCCACGGTGTCCGACCGGATTTCGTTATCCGGCTGGATCGTGACGAAGACCGAAGCCTCCGTCTGGCCGTAAAGCTGCTTCATGTTCAGCCCGATCGACCGGTAGAAGTCGAAAATGTCCGGCCCGATCGCCTCGCCGGCCGTGTAGACGCGGCGGATGCGGGAAAAGCCAAGGGTGTTCTTGAGCGGGCCGTAGACCAGAATTTCGCCCAGCCAGTATTTCAGGCGGTCGAGCGCGCTGATCGATTGGCCGGCGAATTTGCGGATGCCGACCTTGCGCGCGTGTTCCATGAAATACTTGAACATCTTGCGCTTCAGCCAGCCGGCATCCTCCATCCGGATCATGACCGAGGTCAGGATATTCTCGAAGATGCGCGGCGGCGCGAAGAAATAGGTCGGCCCGATCTCGCGCAGATCCTGCATGACGGTCGCGCTGGATTCCGGGCAGTTCACGCAGAAGCCGGCGACGTAGGACTGGCCGATGGAGAAGACATTGTCGCCGACCCAGGCCATCGGCAGGTAGGCGAGGGTTTCCTCATCGGGGCGCAGTTTCTCCATGTCGACCGAGACCCGCGACATCGAG
>CAYGKX010000183.1:780-2474 GCA_964350225.1 uncultured Rhodospirillaceae bacterium
GACATGAGCGGCTACGAGGTTCTCAAGACGCTCAGATTGTCGAAGGTCAAGACGACGCCCTTGGGCTGGCCCGTCGTGCCGGAGGTGTAGAGGATGATGGCAGCGTCTCCGCCCGACCCGGCCGCGACCCGATCCGCGTAGAATTGCGGATGCTCCTTGCCATAGATGCGGCCCATCTCCTGTACCGCCTCGAGGCTGTGCAGGAAGGGCTGGGTATAGTTTCGCAGGCCCCGCGGGTCGCTGTAGACGATCGTCTCCAGCCGCGGCTCCTCGTCCTTGACTTCCAGCAGCTTGTCGACCTGTTCCTGGTCCTCGACGACGGCGAAACGTACCTCGGCATGGTCGAGGACGAACTTCATCTCCTTGGAGGCGGAGTCCTGATACATCGGGACGGGAACAGCGCCGAGCGCCTGACAGGCGACCATCGACCAATAGAGGTGAGGCCGGTTGTCGCCGATGATCGCGACCTTGTCGCCGGCATTGAGGCCGAGGGAGGCGAGCCCGCAGGCAATGCTGCGCACCTCTTCGTGAACCTGGGACCAGTTCCAGGTCTGCCAGATTCCCAATGTCTTTTCGCGAATGGCCGGCCGGCGCCCGCGCTTTTGCGCGTTCACATCCAGCAACTTGGGGAAGGTATCCGCTTCCGCCATCTTTGCCTCCCTGCGCCGCCGGTTGTCCGGCGATCCACAAACCCTGTCAGGGAGGCAAGGCCTCGCGCCGCGGTAGTGCCGCGACGTCGCTCAATGAACGGTCGGCAATCCCTGCCTGTTGGGCAGGACGTGCCGCATGTGCATCGCGCCAGCCTAAGATTGGGATACGGTCATGCCCGCTTCGGGGCAGGGACCGGATCGAAGCCAGCCTCCCTACCCCGTGCGTCGGTTGTAATTTTATCGGGGCTAAATCTTGCTACCCAATTAGGGGTAACCGGTCAAGGCTGCACTACTCGGCCGGTTTGTCACAGGGGCATGCGGTCATTCAACTCTTCGGGATGAAGCGGACGATGCCGTCGCGTCCGGTTTGCACCGCCATTTCAGAGCGCCCTTCCAGGTAGGCGAGATGCGCCAGCGCCTCTCCCATGGCGAAGCCGAACTGATGGTTGTCCAACTTTCGGCGGAAGAGGATGGGCACCGCCGCGGCGGCGGACAGACCGTCTTCGAGATCCGGCGCGTCGCGCAGCCGGTCGAGCCGTTCGTCGTGATGATGCTGCAATTCGTCGAGGCGCCGGTGCAGGCCGCGAAACGGCATGTTGTGGGACGGCAGAACCAGGGTGTCGGGCGGCAACTCCCGGAACTGGTCCAGCGAGCCCAGATAGTCGGCCAATGGGTTGGCGTCCGGTTCGCTCGCCCAGACGCTGATGTTCGGCGTGATCCGCGGCAGGATCTGGTCGCCTGAAATCAGGACCCGCAACTCGTCGGAATAAAGGCAGGCATGTTCCGGCGCGTGCCCGGTGCCGACATACACTCGCCAGTCGCGTTCCCCGACGCGGATCGTGTCGCCGGCTTCCATGCGGCGATGCAGGACCGGCGGTTCCGTCACCCGCGCGCGGTAAGTGTTGCCACCCGTGAACATCTTGTCCGCGGTCCCGTCCGGCATGCCGTGCATGCGATAGAATTCCGCGATATGGGCGTGGGCGCTCGCGGCCGTGTCGAGATAGAGCATCCGTGCCATCAGCCACTCGGTCCGGGTGATCCAGA
>CAYGKX010000183.1:2484-7828 GCA_964350225.1 uncultured Rhodospirillaceae bacterium
GAGGCCGATATGGTCGGGATGGAAGTGGGTCACGATCAGCCGTTTGACCGGCCGCCCGGGCCAGCGGGCGAGGATGCGCCGCCAGATTTCCCGTGACTCGTCCAGCGCCAGGCCGCAGTCGACGATCGTCAGGCCGTCGCCATCCTCCAGCAGCCACAGGTTGATGTGGTCGAGTTCGAAGGGCAGGGGCATGCGGATCCAGTGCACGCCGGGGGCGACTTCGACGGGCATGTCTGCCGGCGGTGCGTCGGATTTCTCAGCGCCGAAGGGAAAGACGATGTCGTCCAATTCCGTCGCGCTGTCCGGGGCCTTGTCCGGCGCGATCGCGTTGCCGTTCCGTTGCGCATCCATGCCGCGACCCTCAGCCGTTCGACATGGGCGGCGACGGCGTCGAGGGTCGCCGCCCGCTGGTCCCGGTGGGGCGAATGACCGCAATCGGCCAGGACGACCACGTCGGTCTCACCGGGATGCTGCGCGCGGATGGCGTCATATTGAAGGGCAGTGCCATATTCGTCGTCCTTGCCCTGCACCACGGTCAGCGGGCAGCGGATGTTGCGCACCTGCGCCTCCAGGTTCCAGTCCCGGATGAACTCCGGCAGCAACCAGGCGAGATTCCAGGTGAAGAAGGCGCTGTCCACGTCGTCGTGGTATTTCGACAGGCCCTTGCGCAATCCCTCGGCTTCGAAGGCGACGCGGGCGCGGGCGATGCCGATGGTCGTTTCCGGCTCCACGAAGACATGGGGCGCGAAGACGATGACGCCCAGCGGCGCGGGCGCGTTATCCTCGCCGGCATAGATCAGCGCGATCGAGGCACCGTCGGAATGACCCAGCAGGATCGGCCGGGTAATACCGAGGGCCTTCATCAGGTCGGGCAGCGTCGTCCGCGCCTCGACATGAAGATAGTCGACGCCCCGGGGGAGTTCGTGACAGGGCTCGGACTTGCCATAGCCCCATCGGCTGTAGACGCAGACCCCCAGGCCGGTCCGCTCCTGTACGGCCGCCGGGAAATCCCGCCACAACGCAACGGAGCCCAGCCCCTCGTGCAGCATGACGATGGTTGGCGCGGCTTCCGGCCGCGGGCCCAGCCACTCATATTCAAGCCGGTGCCCGCCGGCGGTCACAAAGGGCATGCTTGGCTCATGTTCGTCGGTTCTTCCTCGGCCGGTTCGGCGTCGGCGGGGTGATCGCGAAGCGAAGATAGGCGCGCACGCGCGGCCTGTCGACGTATGGCCGCCATGCGCGCAAGGCGCCGGGGGCGCCGAAGGATCAGGCGTCGGGCCGGGCCTTGAAGTCGATGGCGCCTTCCGGCAGCAGGTAGAGGACAATCGCCTCCCCATCCGTGATGGTCGGGTAATGCTTCGAGCCGGGTTCGTAGACGCACCAGCCGGCGCCCGTGCCGTCGAACTTGGCGTCGCCGTCGGTCGGGAAGACGACGCAGATCTCGCCGTTCGGGTGGCCGTGGAAGGGCCCGGCAAGGTCGCGATACTTGACCGCGTCGACGGAAAAGCCGTGCATCTCCGGTGTCGGCTTGATCGGCCGGCCATAGCGGACAGGCCCGTTCTCGTTTGGCACGAGCCAGCCTTCCTCGACACCGGCCTCCGACGCGTCGCGCATCGCCTCGAACGTCGCGGAGCCCGGCGCGAAGTCGCGGTTGAGGTCGGCTTCCAGCGACTTGTCGATCGGCCGGCCGGCAGCTTTCGCCGCCACCTGGCTCATCAGTTCGTTGAAGCGGCTTCGGCTGTCGCTCATCGCGCCCTCCTTAATCCCCTAGACGGTCACCTCGGCGGCCCCGTCGGCCAGCGCCGAGATCCGCCCCTTGTTACCCTGCACCGCGACGCGCTGCTGGTAGAAGCGCAGGCCGCGCAGGCCGCCCAGTTCCTCCCCGCCGCCGGCCCTGCCGGGACCGCCATGGACGCACATCGGCATGACGATGCCGTGGCCGGTCGACAGCTTGCCGACACTCTCGTCCATGATCAGGATGCGGCCGTGGCTGGCCCCCATATGGATCGCGGCGTCCTGGGCGAAGCCGTCGTCGCCGGTGAAGACGGAGGCGACGAGCGATCCGCCGCCGCGCGCCGCCAGGGCAAAGGCCTCTTCCGATGTCTTGTAGGGCATGACGGTCGACACGGGCCCGAAGACCTCGACCTCGTGGACGATCTTCGCCTCGTCCGGGTTGTCGCATTTCAGAAGGGTCGGCGCGACGAAGGCGCCGGTCTCGGCGTCGCCGTCGACGAAATCGCCGCCCGGCCCGCCGGCCGCGATCTGTGCTTCTTCCTGCAGCTTCTCGATCCCGTCGAGGACGTCCTTCTGCTGGGCCTTGTTGACGATCGGGCCCATGGTGACGCCCTCCGACCGCGGGTTGCCCGTGACCGTCCGGGCGAGGCGGGAACGCAGGGCCTCGATCGCGTCGTCATAGAGCGGTGCGGGGACGAAGGCGCGGCGGATCGCCGTGCATTTCTGGCCCGCCTTGACCGTCATCTCTCGTGCGACTTCCTTGACCCACAGGTCGAATTCCGGCGAGCCCGGACCCGCGTCGGGGCCGAGCAGGCTGGTGTTCAGGCTGTCCGCCTCGGCATTGAAACGGACGGAATTGCCGATGACGTTGGCGTGTCCGCGCAGCATGTTTGCGGTCGCGGCGGAGCCGGTGAAGGCAATCGCGTCGCGCCGGTCGACATGATCCAGAAGGTCGCCGGCGCTGCCGCATACCAGCGACAGGGCGCCGTCCGGCAGGATGCCGGCCTCGACCACGTCCTTGACCATCTCATAGGAAAGAAGTGCGGTCGCGGTGGCGGGCTTGGCCAGCACCGGGACGCCCGCCAGAAACGCGCAGGCGACCTTTTCCCACAGGCCCCAGGACGGGAAGTTGAAGGCATTGATGTGGACCGCGACGCCTTCCAGCGGCACGCGGATGTGGACGGCCTGGAAGGTGTCGTCCTTTCCGAACCTTTCGAACCCGCCGTCGCGCATCAGCCTGGCGTCGCCCAGTCCCCGGCCGATGGCGGCGTAATATTTTAGGGTGCCGATCCCGCCGTCGACGTCGATCGCCGCATCGATCGCCGTGTTCCCCGAATTCGCCTGGGCGATGCCGAGATACTTGTCGCGATGGCCGGTCAGCGTTTCGGAGATCTTGCCGATCAGCGCCGCGCGCTCGCCGAAGCTCATCGCGCGCAGGTTCGGCCCGCCTTCCATCCGGGCGTAGGTCAGGGCCGCGCCGAAATTCAGGCCTTTCGTCGAGGCGCGGGCGAGTTCCTCGCCCGTCGAGGGGTCGACGAGGGCCGCGCCGTCGCCCAGTCCCTCGACCCACTGGCCGCCGATGTAATTCTTGAGCATCATGATCCTACCCCGCTGCGGTTTTTCGTTGGGCGACGCGCGGCCTGGCCGGCGCGCTCGGTACTTTCAGAAGTCGGCCGCCGGCGCGGCGGGCGTCGGGAGGCCCGCGACGGCACACTCACGCGGCCGCGCGGGCCCCGTCAAAATTTGCCAGCCACTCTTTCACCCATTCGACCCCGTCCTCTTCCGGGATCGTCCCGGAACTCGCGTCGTGCGTGAAGACATCGCCGACACGCTTGGCGCCGCATTTCGTCAGAGCTTCGTCGAACTTCTTGCCGCCGAAATTGAAGGTCTCCGCATAGGTGCGATCGCCCAGCGAGAAGACACCGTAACGGACATGGGACAGGTCCGGCTTCTTTTCGAGGAGATCCTCGTAGAGACGGATTGCGTTGTCTGGCACGTCGCCCTGACCATAGGTCGAGGAGACGATCAGATAGACACCCTCGTCTTCAAAGCAGGATGCGTCGAGCGCGTCCATCGGCTCGATCTCGAAGCCGTGGCCGGCCTCCTCCAGCGCGTCGCCGATCTCCTCGGCCACCATTTCCGCGGTCCCCGTCATCGTGCCGACGAGAATCTTGATATCCATGTTTCCTGGCTCCCTTTCGGCGCTTGGCCCGGGCCGCGTTGGCGCAAGGCTGTAAGCGTTGGTCTTCGGCAAGCATTTGGTCTTTCGCGTTCGGCGCGGAACATAGTGCACATCACGCTTGAAGACAAGCATTATAATGCATATAATGTTCCCCAACATGCACTCCCGAATTCGAGAGGGACATGACCGACAAGCCGAAATCTGGCAGCGCGGCCCGTGCGGCGCAAGCCTCCGAACTGCTTCCGCCCGCCAGGCGGGGCCGCGGGCGTCCGCCGGGCGGCGGCGGGTCCCGTGCGCCCTGCGCGGCGGAGCAGCATCAGGACTACCTGCAGATCCTGGGCGACCGGGTGCGCGCGGCGCGGTCCCGCCGGGGCATGGCGCGCAAGATCCTGGCCCAGGACAGTGGCGTTTCGGAACGATATCTCGCGCAGCTCGAGGCCGGGCAGGGCAACATCTCGATCGCCCTCCTGCGCCAGGTGGCGCATGCGATGAGCCTGCCGCTCGAGGGCCTTGTTCGGGAGGGGGCGGAACGGCCGATCGAACTCACGCTCCTGAACCAGCGGCTGGAACGGCTCTCGTCGGAGGAACTGTCGGAGGCGATGCGCCTCATCACCAACCGCTTCGGGCTCGACAACGATGCCTACCGTAATTCGCGGATTGCCCTGATCGGGCTGCGCGGCGCCGGCAAGACGACACTCGGCCGGGCCTTCGCGCAGGAAACCGGGATGCCGTTCGTCGAGCTTGCGCGCGAGATCGAGGATGTTTCGGGCATGGGGCTGAACCAGATCTTCGATCTGTCGGGCCAGTCCGGTTACCGCCGATACGAACGGCGCGCGCTGGAACGGGTTCTGGACAGCCACAAGACCTGCGTCATCGCGACCGGCGGCTCCATCGTGTCGGAGCCCGCGACGTACGACTTGCTGCTGAACAACTGCTTCACCGTGTGGATCAAGGCCTCGCCGGAAGAGCATATGGCCCGTGTCATCGCCCAGGGCGACATGCGCCCGATGGCCGGGAACAGCGAGGCGATGGCGGATCTGCGCGGCATCCTGTCGGAACGGACGGCGCTATACGGAAAGGCGGATCTCACCGTCGATACGTCCGGCAAGACGACCGAAGAGTCCCTCGCCGGCCTGTTGGCCGCGCTCGAGCAGACCCGACCGGCCGAGCACGCCGTCGCCTGAGAAAGCCGATTTCCTGGCAAGATAATGCTTGCCAGAACGAAAAACTGCATTATATTGCACATCATCTGATCGCGGGAGGATGCACGCCCGCGGCCATATTCGGGAGGAGCCGAACATGTCGGACAACATCATCACCTTCGACCGCGACCCGGAGAGCTACAAGCACTGGAAGGTCAGCTACGATGGCCCGGTGGCGACGCTCGCCCTGGACGTGGACGAGGATGGCGGGCTGAAGCCCGGCTAC
>CAYGKX010000184.1:0-6850 GCA_964350225.1 uncultured Rhodospirillaceae bacterium
GTGGGCATACCCGACTGCGACAACGCATCGAGGCCGCGACCGCTCCAACCCTGCAGTCGATCCGCCGCACCGTAGAGATGAGGGTCGGCGTCGCCGAAGATGGGGCGATCGCCGAGGGCTTCCAGCCCTGCGTTCCCGGCGTCGGATCCGTCCGCCAGAAGCGGTTCGTCCGGGCGCGCGGAAAGGCCCGGTCGAACGGACAGCGGATGTTGGGGATCCTCGCCGGCCCGGTGCCAGCCGAGGATCGTTCCGCCAAGCGCGCCGTCGGCGGTGCGCCAGACGACGAACAGGTCGGACTCGTCCGGCGCCGGGCCGCCCCGAACCTCGTTCCCATCAGCCCCTTCCCGCAGGCCCCCTTCCCGCGGGGCCGCTTCCCGCGGGGCCGCTTCCCGCGGGGCCGCTTCCCTCGGAACAGCCTCGCCGGGAAGCATGTCTTCCTGCGGCGCCACTGTCTCGGCCATGGGCGCCGGCCGGCCGTCGGTGACCCGAAGGCTCATACGGCCGATCACACTCTCGGTGCCGTCGGCGTCGAGCAGCGAGATTTCCACGGCGCGGGTCCCCGCGCTGGGCTGAGGTGCGCGGTTGATATAGCGGAGACTGGACAACAGCCGGGCATAGGCATCGCCGGCCGCGAGGCCGACGAAATGCACATCGAGAACGCCATACGTGGGAAGATAGTCGATGCTGGGCAGGATCCGGGTGCCGCCGAGATCGTACAGCAGCAGTTCCGCATCGCCGTCCGCCACACCGTCGATCCGGACATGGGCGCCGGACAGAGTCCGACCGGCCGGCACATCCGCCATGATCGCCGGCGACAGGCGAATGGCGGGATCCGCGGGATGGAACTCGGCGGCGACCGGCGTCTCCGCCGCGTCGCGCATGCCGGACCGATGACCCCGACCCGGGGCGACCGTACCCGCAAGGGTTCCGGCATGAGCTTCCTGGATGCTCATGGCTCGCTCGTCTGACCTACTTCCCCAGCGGCCGGGTTTTTTGCCACCCGGTCCGCACGGTGACAATTATACTTAACTTTAGGCGGGCCGCCAATCGTCGGCGCCGCCTACGGCGGCTTCCCCGGTTGACGCGCCAGATTATCCGCACGCGGCCGGCCGCGCGCTCCAGATGCAAGAGGTCGCCCGAAGCTCAGACTTCCTGCCCCATCACGACCATTGCGATCCGCTTTTCCGGCGGGCGGCGGTCGAGCGTACTGGTGCCGACCTCGACCAGCCGGGTTGTCGGCAGATCAGGGAGAGGAACGTGCACCGAACCGGGCGACCGGCGCGCCCGCCACGCCGGCATCGACGGCGAACAGGCCGCCGGCCAGGGGTTCTTCCGCGCGAACAGCGGTGTCCAGGCCGATCCAGGCGGTCGTTATGAAAAGCGTTTGGCGCCCGGGTCCGCCGAAAGCGCAGCTCGTCACGCGGCGGCAGGGCAGGTCGATCACCCGGTCGAGCCGGCCGTCCGGCGTCAGCCGGGCAACGCAGCCTCCGTCCCACCGCGCGCTCCACAGGCATCCTTCGGCGTCCATCGCCGCGCCGTCCGGATAGCCGGGTGCGGTCTTCGGACCAGCCCAAATTCGCTTGCCCGACAGGGTGCCGGCGGCGGGCTCGAAATCGTAGGCGTATATCGTGTCAGATGCCGAGCAGCCAACGACGAAGCGGTCACCCTCCGGCGACCAGGCCGGGCCGTTCGGAACCCGAAATCCGGCGTCCTGCATCAAGAACCCGTCCCCGTCGATGCGGAGGAGGCACCCCTCCGGGGTCCGGTAATCGGTGTTCATGCTGCCGACCCAGAAGCGCCCCTGGGGATCGCTTTTGCCGTCGTTGAACCGCAGATGTGCCTGCCCGGCCAGCGGGCGGCAGAGTTCCGAGATCGCGCCCGACGCCGTATCGAACAGGACTATGTCCGGTCCCAGGGCGAGGAGAACCTGTCCTGAATCCGCGAGGGCCATGGATCCGGGGCGGTCCGGGAGGTCCCAATGCGCCGTCCTGCCGGTGCCGGGGGCGTATCGATGCAGCCGGGCCTCGGCACAATCGATCCACCAGAGGGCATCGGACCGATCATCCCAGACCGGGCTTTCCCCCAGGGTTGCCCGAGCATCCTGGACCAGTTCGGGCGTCGCTTGTCGGGGCGGCGATCGGCGCTTAGGCTTGTCGGTCATGGCGACGGAGTATGACACGGATGACGGAGCCCGATGCAAAGGCGGCGCGTGCCCGGCTTCTTGAACTGAAGGCGGATCTGGAAACGCTGGAGGCTTCGGCGGCGTCGGGCCGGGCGACCGTCGAACTGGACCAGACCCGCGTCGGTCGCGTCTCCCGCATCGACGCCCTTCAGGCGCAGCAGATGGCGTTGGCGACGGAGCGGCGGCGCAAGACGGAGATCGCGAAGATCGATGCGGCGCTGGCACGGCTCGATGCGGGCGAATACGGCTATTGTGTCACCTGCGACGAGGCGATCGACGCCAAGCGCCTCGCACGCGATCCGGCAGCGCCGTTGTGCATCGATTGCGCCCGGCGCGGCTGATCCGCCGGTCCCGGTCAAAACGCCGGCCACATCCATTCAAAAACGAGAAGTCGATAATACGAGCAAGACGCGGCCTATCGGATCCCTACCCGGACCAAAAGCAGAACAGATAGTCAAAATCGTATGACTCATTGAATCATTATCTAAACCTTTGAATTGAATAAAGTTAAACGAACGATCAAAAATTATCGACCATTCTATTAGTATTTATTTTACGATATATTGTTCCTTGCGGCAACTGATTTCCCACCAAGGCATCCCCCGAGCATCAGGGAGTCCTCCTCAAAGGGCTTCGACGACGGCGATCATCCGGCGGCGTTCGGTCGCCGTCGGGACGCGGCCGAAGCCGGCTCCGACATTATCGCGGGCGTGATGGGGCTTACCGGTGCCGGGGATGACACAGGTCAGCGCCGGGTCGCCCAGAACATATTTCAGGAAGAACCGCGCCCAGCTGTCTGCGCCGAAGGCCGCGGCCCAGTCCGGCACGGTCTTGCCGCGCACCTCGCGAAAAAGGCCGCCCTGCCCGAACGGAACGTTGGCGATCGTCGCGATGCCAGTGTCCCGGGCGAAGGGCAACAGGCGGCGCTCCGCCGCGCGCAGGTCGATCGAATAGGGAAACTGCAGGAAATCGACCTTCTCCCGCCGCGCGACCGCCATCAGATCGTCAAGGGCGCTGGTGGTGTAGTGGGTCAGGCCGATATAGCGGAAGATACCTTCGTCCTTCCAGGCGCGCAGGGTCTTCAGCTGGGTGCGCCAATCCGAGAGATTGTGGACCTGCATCAGTTCGATCTTGTCGGTCCGGAAAAGCCGCAGGCTTTCGCGCATCTGGCGGATACCGCGCTCCCGTCCGGTCGTCCAGACCTTGGTCATGATGAAGGCCTTGTCCCGGGACTTCAGCGCGGCGAGCGCCTTGCCGGCCATCTCTTCCGCCCGGTCATACATGGGCGAACTGTCGAGGATGGATCCACCCGCGGCGAAGAGGGTGCTGCAGACCTCCGCCAGGCGGCGGACATTTTCGGGCGTATCCGACAGATTGAAGCTGCGATAGGTGCCGAAGCCGACGACCGGCAGGGCCTCCCCCGTCGACGGGATCTTGCGTGTCGCCATGGCGCCGCGGGTCTGCGCGCCCGCCGGCCCTGCGACACCGCCGGCAACACCGCCGGCCATTGCCGCGAGACCCGCCCCGCCGGCCGCCGTCAGCAGGCCGCGGCGTGTGATCGCCCGCGGATCGGTGCCGGCACCCATCGCCTTGTCCGTCATGTCATCCTCCATCCGTCGTCGCCTTGATCTTGCGCCCCGCGCCTGCCAAGACAATGGCCGGTGAAATCACAAAGTCGCGCGGCACGGCCGCCCGGCCGACATCGCGGGGGAGAAGCGGCATGACGGAAATCAGGATCGGAGTGATCGGCGCGGCGGGGCGGATGGGTCAGATGCTGGTCCGGGCCGTCGCGGAGGCCGAGGGCGCCCGGCTCGCCGGGGCGAGCGACCGGCCCGGCCATCCCGATCTGGGCAAGGACGCAGGCGCATTGGCGGGGCTCGATCCGCTGGGTGTCGAGATCGCGGACGCCCCCGACGGACTGTTCGGATCCTGCGATACAGTCATCGACTTCACCGCCCCCGCGCCGACCGTCGCCCATGCGGAGATGGCGCGTGCGGCGGGCCGGGCGCTGGTCATCGGCACCACCGGCCTGGACGCGGCGCAGACCGAAGCCATTCGGGCGGCCGGGTCGGGCGCCGCCATCGTCTGGGCACCCAACATGAGCCTGGGTGTGAACCTTCTCTTCGCGCTTACCCGTCAGGTCGCGGGGATTCTCGGCGACGATTGGGACATCGAGATCGTCGAGATGCACCACAAGCACAAGGTCGACGCGCCATCCGGCACGGCGCTGGGGCTGGGGCGCGCCGCCGCCGACGGCCGCGGTGTCGATCTCGACGACGTGGCCCAGCGGGTGCGCGACGGCCATACCGGCCCCCGGCAAAGGGGCGACATCGGCTTCGCCACGCTGCGCGGCGGCGATGTCGTCGGCGATCACACCGTGGTCTTCGCGACCGAAGGCGAGCGGGTCGAACTGACCCACAAGGCCGGTACCCGGGGCATTTTCGCGCGGGGCGCCGTACGGGCGGCGATCTGGGCAGGCAGCGCGGAGCCCGGCCTGTATGACATGTTCGATGTCCTCGGCCTGAAGGACTGAAGGGTTGAAGGACTGAAGTTTCGACAGGGACGGCCGGCGAAAGAGCGTCACGGTCGACCTTTGCCCGGGAACGCGCTAATCTCACGTCTTAATGTTTCGTTATCCATAAAAGGCGCGATCATGAAGAAGCTGTTGGCGGCGACGGTATTCGCCGCGGGACTCGCGACGGCGGCAACGCCCGCGAAATCTTATGTGTCGTTGTTCATCTTCGCCTGCGAGGCGCGGGCCTATTCCGAGACAGCGCACATGTCGCCCCTGGTGCGGGTCGAGGCCTGGTACGGAACCTTCTGGAGCTGTGTCTCCGGAATGTAGCTGCCGGCCGGCTTAACCGGACGGATCGCGGACGGTGGAGCCCGGCGCGGCGGCGACTTTCCGACGCGACGTCGCGATCGCGATGCCCGCCAGGATGAGCAGGAGCGCGACAACCTGGAACCAGCCCAGGCGGTCTCCGGTCAGCAGCACTCCCCACATCACGCCAACCGCGGGCGAGATGTAATTGTTCATGGCGACGAAATTCGGGCCGGCGATGGCGCTGAGCCTGAAGAAAACCAGATAGGCCAACGCGGTTCCGACCACACCGCTGACGACGATGGCACTCGCCGACAGCAGCGACGGATCGACCTCGAAAGGCGTTTCGACGATGAAGGCCAGCGGGATCATGTAGATGCCCGAACTGATCAGCGCCATCGAGGCGCTGGCCATCGGGTTCAGGTCGCGCATATGCCGCGCGATCACAGTGGTGACCGCGAAACCGAAAGCCGCCGCGACGATCATCAGCTGGCCCCAGAAATGGCTGGTGATACCCGACAGCGCGCTGGGTCCGAACAGCAGCACGATCCCGCCGAAGCCGATGACGACCCCGACGACCTTGCGGAACGTGAAGCGGTCGTCGCTGAAGAAATGCGCGAGCACCAGGGTGAAGATCGGCACGGCGGAGATGAGGATCGCCGTCAGGCTGACCGAAATATGGACCTGGCCGTTCGCGATCATGGTGAAAGGCCAGGCGTTTCCGGCAAAGCCGATGGCCATGGGCCGCAACCATGCCCTTCCCGGGCGCGGCAGGCGGTGGCCCGCGAGGTAGGTCACCAGCACGATGGCGAGCGCTGCGCAGAGGATGCGGAAGGCCGTCAGGGTGAAGGGCGGGACGGTCTGAAGGCCGATGTTGATGAACAGGTAGGACGACCCAAAGACGAGGCCGAGTGTCCCGAGCATGAGATAGGCGGCGAGGGGCATGGTTGAACGCGCGCGAGCGGCGGGACCGGCCGGATCGGCCGACGGCCCTACGCCGGCGCGGCCTGTCCCCGGCGCTGCCGGTCCAGGGCGTCGCGCAACGCGTCTGCCAGGCTCACCCGCTCCTCGGGCGACAGGAAGGCGCCGATGATGAGACCCCGGCCATGGGAACGAAGGGTGAGCTGGCTGTCATGCTCAGGCGGATCGGCCATGTCGACCTGCAGCCAGTAGGGCTGAAAGCTCCAGGACCGTTCCCGGCCGCGCGGGTCGATCTCCCGGACCTCCAGCGCCCGGTCGGTGAGGCGCACGGTTTCGACCAGACGCCCGCTCTTGTACGAAGCCTTGAAGGCGAAATAGATGATCAGAACGTCCAGGCCGAAGAAACCGAAGACCGGCCAGGCCCCGACCGACAGAAACACGATCCCGTTGATGAACGAAAGCACGCCGAAGGCCGCCATCAGCAGCTTGAAGCCCCGCGGACCCAGGCTGCGGTGCGGGTGCAGGACAGCGTCGAAATAGACCGTCTCCGCCGGATAGGGCTCGCCTCGGTCTGTCTCGGTCATGCTGCCGGTCGGCAAGGTGGGATCGATTGCGGTCATGGAATTCTCTTCCCTGTTGCCCACAGAATAGGCAGCCGCACGGGACGGGGTAAAGCTGGGCGAAGCCGGCGCCGGCGAGCCATTCGCGCGGCGCATGCCTCGACCGGATCTCGCCCGAGGCTTGGGCCGGCCCTTCGAAGGGATTATTGTCCGTCCGCACGCAGGGCCAACCCCGCCGTTGCGCATGATATCTTCCCGCCCCCGGCAGTCCCCCATGGCCTTCCCGAACGCGCCTTTTCCCCTTCCCGCGGACCGACCATGAAGAAAGCAGACATCGAAGAATTCTTCCGCCGCCTGTCCGAACAG
>CAYGKX010000184.1:6891-7820 GCA_964350225.1 uncultured Rhodospirillaceae bacterium
CTACGTCAATCCCTACACCCTTCTGGTCGCGGTCGTCCTGTCCGCCCAGGCGACCGACGTCGGCGTCAACAAGGCGACAGGCCCGCTGTTCAAGGTCGTCGACACGCCGGAGAAGATGGTCGCCCTGGGCGAGGCGAAGCTGAAGGACTTCATCAAGACGATCGGCCTGTTCAACAGCAAGGCCAAGAACGTCATCAAGCTGTCCGAGATGCTGATCGCGGAGCATGGCAGCGAGGTGCCCCGCGACCGGGAGGCGCTGGAGAAGCTTCCCGGTGTCGGGCGCAAGACGGCGAACGTCGTCCTCAACATCGCTTTCGGCGAGCCGACCATCGCGGTCGATACGCACCTGTTCCGCGTCAGCAACCGGACGGGCCTCGCCCCCGGCAAGACGCCGCTCGCCGTGGAGCTCAAGCTCGAGAAGGCCGTCCCGCCCCACTACAAGCGCCACGCCCACCACTGGCTGATCCTGCACGGCCGCTACGTCTGCAAGGCGCGGAAGCCCGACTGCCCGGTCTGCGTCGTGAGCGACCTGTGCCGGTTCAAGGCGAAGACGACGCTCGAAGGGTAAACGCGCCAAATCGCGCAGATAGCGCCGTCGATCCGATGTCAGCGTCCTTTTCCGTTTCCCCGAGGGTGTCAAGGATGGCCCTGCGGGCCACCGGCGGAGCCGGCCCTGTCCTTGACACCCTCGGGGAAACGGAACCCCGGCAACCATCGGATCGACGGCGCGGTGTGACGGGCTTCAAGCTGTTCGGAAAGGCGCCCGCCGCGTCGTTGGACCCCGGCTCAGGGGCCGGGGTGGCGCGGTGTTCATCAATGGGCAAACCGCCACCCCAGGCCTGACCCGGGGTCCAAGTCCGATACCGCGCGCCTCACCCGGCCGGCAGGGTCTTCTCCTTCCACGGCAGCTTGTGGAAGACGTGTGTCAT
>CAYGKX010000185.1:0-7800 GCA_964350225.1 uncultured Rhodospirillaceae bacterium
TCCCTCTCCCTCTCCCTCCGCGGGAGAGGGTTATTGCTAACCGCGTCAACTGGCCGGACCTCCAATGACCGTTGAGCGCACCCGCTGGGCGATCGTCTGGCTGATGGTGGGGGCCGGCGTCGTCACCGCCTTTCAGGTCGGCAAGATGCCGGCCTCGATCCCGCATCTGCAGCGGGAACTGGGCATGACCCTGGTGGAAGCCGGGGTCGCGGTTGCGATTTTCAACGCCGTCGGCTGCCTTGTCGGTGTCGTGGCCGGCGCCTTTGCCGACGTTATGGGCGCGCGGCGCGTGGTCTTCGGCGGCATGCTCTTCGTTGGGCTGGCGAGCCTGACGGGCGCCCTGGTCGACAATTCGCTTCTCCTGCTCGTCACCCGCTTCGCCGAGGGGCTGGGGGCCATCGGCGTCTTCGTCTCCGGCACCATCATCATCCTGCGCGCGACCCGGCAGCAGGACCACCGCCAGGCCTTCGCCGCCTGGGGTACCTACATGCCGGGCGGCGTCGCGACGATGGTGGCCCTGACGCCCTTCCTTCTCATGCCGCTGGGCTGGCGCGGGGTCTGGGTCGTGAATGCGGCGCTTCTGGCGAGCTTCGCTCTCTTCTTTTGGTGGAAGACCAAACCCGTGCCCGACCCGCCGTCGAGCGGCGGCGGACAGCGGATCGCGGCGCTGAAGGGCGACCTGAAGACCGTGTTGCGCGCACCGGGGCCCTGGCTCCTCGGCTGCTGCTTTTCGACCTACACCGGGAACTATCTCTGCGTGACGGCCTTCCTGCCCGTCTATTTCATCGACCGGCTGAACTACGCGCCGCTGACCGCCGCCCTCCTGACCGCGCTGATCATCATGACCAATGTCGGCGGCAACCTGACCGGCGGGTTCCTCGCCAAGAAGGGCGTGCCGCGCTGGCTCCTCATCGCCATCTCGTCCGCGACGATGGGCGGGACGACCATCGGCATCTATGCGACCGGCGTGCCGCCCTGGCTGCCCTTCGTCCTCGCGCTATGCTTTTCCTTCGTCGGGGGATTCCTGCCGGCTTCCGTCCACGGCGGTATTCCGCATTACGCGCCGAGCGCGCGGACGGTCGGAACCACCGGCGGGCTTGTCGTCCAGATCGGCAATTTCGGACAGCTCGCCTGCCCACCGATCCTCGCGGCGATCGTCGCGGTCGGCGGCTGGCAGGCGGGACCCTGGTTCACGGCGGGCCTGGGCGCGGCGGGCGTGCTGTTCGCACTCGCCATCCGGATCCTCGAGCCGCGGCTGACCGCCCGGCCTGCACCGGAGGCCCCCGGCGTCTGATCTTCAGATAACGTAGAAACGCTCCTCGACGACGACGAGCGGCCAGTGGCCCGCGGTGAAGAGGCGGTATTTGGCGGCCAGCGGATGGGCGCGCGGCTCTGCCTGGGTGGCGACGAGCAGCGCCATCGCATAGACGGCCTGGGTCGCGGCGCCCGCCATGGCGCGGTTGAGGCCCTGGTCCGCAACGCCCAGCCGTGCGGTCGCGACGGCGGCCGGCCCCATCACGACCGTCGAGGCCGCACTCATCGCGCGGTTGAGCAGCGCCGTCGCCTCGGGCTTTCCGATCGCCTCCTCGAGACCCGCCGTCAGGGCGGCGATGGACCGCTCCTCCGCCTGCCACCAGGCACGGGACCAGTTCTTTTCCTGGCTCAGGTCCCGGGCACGGGCGATCTCGTCGATCCAGTCGACCTCCAGCGCCTCCAGGCCCAACCCGGCGAGATAGGCGCCGGCGTCTCCCCTTTCGTCCTCCGTCGGCGGGAGACCGAGCGCGGAGAACCAGGACACGTCGCCGAGACCTGCCAGGAAGCGTTCGACGGCCGCCTCTTCCGCCCGTACCGGTTGGCCGGTGGCGATCGAGACGACCGTCGAATTGTCTGACATGCGGCCCCGTTCGTCGGCTTGCGGCGGTCTATTCGCCGCGCGGGAAGTGGATCGGATCGTTGCCCCGCTGCTCCCGCCACAGGCCCAGTTTCCGCTGCGCCGACCGGTCGGAGAAGCTGAACAGCACCGCGTCGCCGTCGGCCTCGTGATGATGCCGCATCCAGCTGGGAATGACGAAGATGTCCTTCGGCCCCCATTCCAGGACCTGTCCGTTGACGTGGGTCCGGCCGGTGCCCTCCACCGCCGAATAGACCATGCCGTCCGTCGCCCGGTAGGGCGTGGTCTGGAAGCCGGCGGGCAGGAGCTGCATGAAGGTCGAGATCGTCGGCATCGCATAGTCGCCGTTGACCGGGTTCACATACTGGACCTTCAGGCCGTGGCAGGGATCCCACTCGTCGTATTTGCGCATCTTCTCCAGCGCCTCGCGGGTGCGGGCGTAGGGGTAGTTGAAGATGGGCGAGTAATTGTCCTTCGGCGTGTAGCCGACGGGGAGCAGGTTGGCGCCGTAATGGGTCGGCGAATAGTTGACCTCCCGCGTGACCGGCTGCTCGTCCTCCGGATAATTCTCGGCGAAAGAGGTGTCGAAGCTGTTCACCATCGGGACGTCGAGGCCGTCCATCCAGATCATCGGACGGTCGGAATGGTTGCCGTGATCGTGCCAGGTCCAGGGCGGGGTGATGACGAAGTCGCCCTCCTCCATGATCGTCCGCTCGCCGTCGACCGCGGTGTAGGCGCCGGAGCCTTCGATGATGAAGCGGAGTGCGGAGGCCGTGTGCCGGTGGGAAGGCGCGACCTCGCCCGGCATGATGAGCTGCAGCCCGGCATAGAGCGACTGGGTGACGCGCGATTCACCGGACAGACCGGGGTTTTCCAGGATGAGAACCCGGCGCTCCGCCTCCTTGGCGGTGATGAGCTTGCCAGCCTCCATCACGTGCGGACGGACATCGTCCCATTTCCACAGATGGACCTTGGCCTGGCTGACCGGCTCCTTCGTGACAAGGCCGCTGAGGACCTCCCACAGCGGGGTCATGCTCTTCTTGCCGATGTCTTCGTAAAACGCCTGGCGTTCCGGCGTCGATTTCGGGGCTTCCATATCAACTCCTCCCTTCAAGCGCTTGAGGCAGGCGTAAGGAACACCCTGCCGGCAACCGTTGGAGCGACTTTATCAGTATACGGACAATCTGTCACGACCCGTCACGCCTATCCGGTTGCATGGGGCGCATGCTCGTCAAACCGGACGTCCGTCACGCCCCTTCCCTCTGTCAGGTCGGCAAGGAGGAGCGTTCCGTCAAGGCCGCCACTTCCTCTGCGACGATTTCGCAGAGGCGCTCGCCCGGCGCCTCTAGCTCCACGGCGCGGCGGTAGAGCACGAGGTCGATGTCGCCCAGCGACGGCAGGCTGTGACCGTCCCCGGCGAGAATTCGCAGCCCCGCGGGCAGCCCCAGGGCGGGGCGGGGGGTGATGCCGAGGCCCGCGCGGACCCCTGCCCAGACGCCGGTCAGGCTGGAGCTCGACACCGTCAACGCCCAGCCCCGCCGCGCCCTGTCCAGCGCGGCCGTCGCCGTGGCGCGGAAGTGGCACTGACCGTCCAGGACGACGAGGGGGACGGCTTCTCCCGCCGCGGCGGTACAGCCTCCGGGGACACCGCCAGCTTGGATTTCCCCCGGCGCGCCGGCCGGCCCGACCCATTCGATGCGGCACGTCGCGAGACGCGCGGCATGGGGGGCCGGCTCCGCCCCGCTCCACGCCAGCGCGAGGTCGAGCGCGCCCCGGCCGAGGCGTTCCATGAGGTCGGCGTTGCGCGCAACCACCGTCTCGATCCGCACCCTCGGGTGGGCCGTGGCGAAGCGGCCCAGCGCCGCCGGCAGCAGCGCCTCCACGCCATCCTCCTGGATGCCGACCCGCACGCTGCCGCCGATTTCGGTGCCCCGGACGGCGACCGCCGCATCGTCGTTGAGGCTGATGAGCCTCCGCGCGTAGGACGCGAGCGTCTCCCCCGCATCGGTCGGCGCCAGCCCGCGTCCGACCTTTCGGAAGAGAGGCGTGCCGGCCTGATCCTCCAGCTTCTTGATGTGCGCGCTGACCGCCGATGTCGAGCGCCCGAGGAGGTCTGCCGCCCGCGTCAGGCTGCCCAGCTCGACCCCGGCAACGAGGCTGCGCAGGTCGTTGAGGTCGAAAACAGGTCGCGCCATGGCGGGTCCCCAGGCCAATTTATTCCCGAATTGTCGGACATTATATCCTGATAATATCGTTTTTATGGATCATTTTCCTGCCGTACCGTCCTCCCGGTTGCGACAACCAGAGATAAAGAGGAGACGAACCATGGCGGAGCATCCCAACGCCGGCTGGGCGGGGCAGGTGGCGGTCGTGACCGGCGGCGGCACCGGCATCGGGCAGGCGACCTGCCGCGCGCTGGCACTGCGGGGCGTCAATTGCGTGGTTGTCTATTCGCGCAGCGAGACCGAGGCCCGCGAAACCGTCGCCGGTATCGAGGCGAGCGGGGGCAGGGCGTGGGCGACCCGCGCCGACGTGACCGACCCGGAGGCCGTCGACAATATGGTGCGGACGACCCTTTCCCGTTACGGGCGTCTCGATTACCTGGTCAACAACGCCGGCATCACGCGGCAACTGCCGTTCGACGATCTGGAGGCGATCGAAGACGCGATGTGGGACGCGCTCTTCGCCACGAACGTGAAGGGAAGCTTCCTATGCAGCCGCGCGGCGGCGCCGCATCTGGCGCGGAGCCCAACCGGCGCGATCGTGAACGTCGGGAGCATCGCCGGCGAAACGGGCTACGGCTCGTCGATCCCCTACGCCGTCTCGAAGTCGGCCGTTCACGGCCTGACGAGATCTCTGGCCCGGGCGCTCGCACCCGACATCCGGGTGAACTGCGTGGCGCCCGGAGCGGTCGCGACCCGGTGGTGGGAGGGCAACGAGGAGAAGATGATGGCGCTGTCCGGGGCCCTGCCGCTTCAACGCATCTCGACGCCGGAGGACATCGCCGAGACGATCGTGATGCTGCTTGCCGCCCGATCGATGACCGGCCAGATCGTTCGGGCGGAAAACGGCCAGACCCTGTAGCCGGCCGACCGAAGGCGATGGACGGTTCGAAGTCGATATCTCCTCGCGCCCCGCCTCACCCTGAGCCTGTCGAAGGGTGAGCCTGTCGAAGGGTCGGAAGGCCGCGCTCGGACAGCGGAGGCCGTTATCGCACCCTTCGACAGGCTCAGGGTGAGGGAGGCCGGGAAGCGGGAAGCAGCCTACGCCGCCATGATGGATTCGGGTTCCGGCAGCTTCAGGCCCAGCTTGTCCTCCACCTGGACGCGGCATCGCTCGATGTAGTCGGCGCGCATGTCCTCGTTGGTGCGTCGCTTGATGCCCCACTTCCGGTAGATCTCGTTGTTCTTCGACCCGGCGCGGCCGAAGAAATGAGGGAAGGACGGCCAGAGGCGGTTGATGCCGTCCTGGACCAGCGCGCGGCCCTCTTCCGTCTCGCACAGATCCGTGCAGAAATCCTCGCCGAACTGGGCGTGGAAACGTTCCTCCGGCATGGTCATGCGGGCAAGGTTGCGCAGCGGGTGGAAGGAGCACTGGATCAAGTCCTCGACCTGCAGGATCTCCGCCAGGTCGCCCAGCATCTTGATGACGCAGAAATCCTCCCAGCTCGCGAGCTCGTGCTCGAAGATGTTCAGCGGCGACTTCTGCGTCCGCTCCGGCAGCATGGCCTCTTCCGGAATACCCATCTCGCGCCCGAGTTCGAAGAAGCGGTAATGATGGCCGTACTCCTCCATGGCGACCCGGCAGGTCAGCCACTTGGCATAGGGGGTCGGCGCAAGGCCGATCGCCGGCTCGTCGAAGACGCGGCTGCCGTGCAGCTCGTTGATCGCATGGCTGACCACGATCTTCCGGCAGGCTTCCTGATACTCCGGATCCTGGTGGCGCAGGTCCTCGACGGTCTCGACTTGGGGGAAATCGCTCATGGCGCGGTCCTCAGACATAGGGATCGGTGTTGAACTGCTCGAGGTCGGTCGACAGGTCGGTCATGACGTCGGCGAAATCCTGTTCGACCGGCTGGGCGAACTGGTCCGGCGCCCAATCGTGGTCCTCTCGAGCGAAGCGGGCGATGGGACGCGGTTGGGAGAACAGGAAGACCTCCCGCCCGCGTACGCCGAAGAGCTGCCCGGAAATCTTCGCCGCCGCATCGGAGGCGAGATAGGTGACGAAACTCGCCACATGGGACGGGTCGACCTTCATCGCACGATCCTTGTAGGTCGCCTGCGCCTCGTTCGCCGGCTGGATGATTTCCGTCACCCGCGTATGGGCAAACGGCGCGACATAGTTGGCGGTGACGTTCGACCGGGCCATTTCCATCGCCGTCACCCGGGTCAGCGAGAAAAGGCCGCCCTTGGCCGCGGCGTAGCTCGCCTGGCCGAAGTTGCCGTAGAGGCCGGCGGTCGAGCCGATGTTGACGATGCGGCCCCAGCCATAGGCGTCGCCAGCCCCGCGACCCGCCTTGAACTGCTCCCGCATCACGGGCGTGGCGGCGTTGATAAGGTAGTAGGGCGCATTCAGGTTGGTGTGCAGCACCGCGTCCCAGTCCGCGGGCGCCCCCTTGAAGACCAGAGCGTCGCGGAGGATCGCGGCGTTGTTCACCACGATGTCGAGACCGCCGAAGGACGCGACCGCGCGCTCGACCAGCGCCTGGGCCGCGCCCGGGCTTGCCACGCTTTCCGTGAAGGCGATGGCACCGTTGCCGATCTCCGCCGCGGCCCCCTCGGCGACGGAAGGGTCCGCGCCATCACCGCCGATGCCCGTGCCGTTGTCGGCCACGACGACCTTCGCCCCCGCTTCGGCCAGGCCCTCGGCGATCGCGCGGCCGATACCCCGGCCCGCGCCGGTAACGACGGCCACCCGTCCGTCCAGGAGATTCTTCATGACGCCTCGTCCAGTTGGTTCTTCTCGGCTTCGGTATAGAACGCGTCGGCATGGCAGTCCTGCCGCCGGAGGCCGAGCGACTTCAGCTTTTCGGTCGCGGTTTCCACCATGACCGGCGGGCCGGCCAGATAGGCCTTGGTCCCGTCGAGATCGCCGACATCGGCCGCGACGGCATCCCCGACATATCCGGTTCGCCGATCGGTCGGCCCCTCGGGCTCCGACAGCACCGGCACGAATGTCAGGTTATCATGCGCCGCCGCGAGCCGCGCGAAGTGATCCTCGAGATACAGGTCCCGTTCCGCCCGGACGCCGAAGTAGAGATGGATCGGCTGTTTCGTCCCGCCGGCGAGGGCCGTCTCGACAATCGATTTGACCGGGGCCAGGCCGGAGCCGCCGGCGACGGCGAGGATCGGCCCGCGATGCTTCCTGCGCAGATAGGAGGTGCCATAGGGCCCCTCGACCCGGACCTCGTCCCCGACCTTGAGTCCGTTCGCGACATGGGGAGAGACGGTACCGCCGTCGACCAGCCGGATGTGAAATTCCAGAAAATCCTGGTCCGGACGGTTGGCCATGGAATAATCGCGCGCGGGCAGATCGGCGAAAGCGACCTGGGCATACTGCCCGGCGGCGAAGTCGAAGGGGCCCCCGCTCTCGACCTTCAGCCGGACAACTTTGATATCGTGGGTTGCCTGTTCCATCTCCGCGACCGTGCAAACAAGCCGCCGCTGGGGAAAGGCTTCCTGGTCGTCGGCCTCCAGCCAGGCGACCTCGCAGTCCGACCAGGGCACGCTGCGGCAGGCGAGGATGAGACCCTGGTCCTTCTCGCCCTTGGACAGCGCATAGTCGGAAAAGGGCGACATTTCCACGTCGCCGGAAATCAGTTCCGACTTGCAGGCGCCGCAATTGCCCGAACGGCAGCCATGGGGATAGGGCAGACCCTGGGCGATGGCCGCTTCCAAGATGGTTTGGCC
>CAYGKX010000186.1:0-7787 GCA_964350225.1 uncultured Rhodospirillaceae bacterium
GTGTTAGGCCTGCCGCCAGCGTTCGTTCTGAGCCAGGATCAAACTCTCAAGTTGATGTCGCCGATCGATCTCGCCGAAGCGATACCGAACGGACGGAACTCGAGGATCCGCTCTCGCACTACCGTACCCGGCTGAGTACGGTAATTTGGCGTCACACACAGGTTGTCACTTTCGATCCCGACATCCGGAGACATCGAGATTTCGAATGACATTCCGTGTTTTGGATGCTCACGCGAGCGGATTTCGATCCTCCCGGGCAACAACCCTGACGGGTCGTGTGCCTGGGATTTTCGGTGCCGTGACGACACACCGCCGCCTGCGCATCCCTTCTCTCTATTCACTTGTCAAAGAGCAAACGCCCCCCGGGCCGGTGGCCGGCCCTAACCAAATTCGCTTTGGTGGGAGCGGGGCAACGAGGCGGCGTTGGGCGCCCCCGTCGTTGCGGAGACGGGGTATATCGGGATTCGAAACCCGGTGTCAAACGCTTTGTTGCAAATTTTTTGAAATTTTTCGCCGGACCCGCCGAAGTCGATCCCGGGAGGGCGCTATCCCCCTGTTTCCCGCGGATTCCCTATGGAGTTAACGAAAATTCAGTCACATCAAGGTACATTGTCGTGTCATAATGCGTATACGGAGTCGGACTTTGAGCCGTGGGAAGGCGTTCTGGCCCGGCTCCGGAAAAGACCGCCCCCGACCGGTTGCCACCGGGATGGGAAGCTACGGGGCCGGAGAGGGACCAGCCCGGGAAAGTCCGGGGAGACTGTGGTGAGATCGAATGCCGAAACGCGTCGAGTACGCGGCGGGTAATTTTACGTCGCTGCGCCTGGGGGGTGAGTGGTCACGCGCCGGGCGTTGCATGGCAAACGGGGAGGCCCACCTGGACGTGCGCAAGCCGACACAACACGAATCCACGCAAGACCGGTTGAGCCATCACCAGTCGAGCCATCACCGGTCGAGCCATCTCCAGTCCAGTCATCACCGGCCCAGCCATCACCCCCAGACACCCCGAGCCGCGTCATCTGCGGAAGGTCTTGATGCGGAAAGACTTCTTTCCGCGTTGCGCCCCCATGACGACAGCGCCGGGTTGCCGGCCTGGGCGGCGATGAAACGGCCGCAGCGACTTGCGGCCACTCTCGGCATGGTCGGCGCACTGAGTGTCGCCGGCTGGTACTTCCTGAGCCATGGCGGCGGGACCTCGGTTGCCGTCGCCGCATCAGATCCGCCGCGCCGTGCCGCTGACAAGAAGCCGGCCGCCAAGACGGAAACGAAGGCTCCGACGACACGCAAGGTGCCGAAGGTCTCGAAGGACACCCTTCTCTCGCTGGGCCGCGTCGAATATGAAACCCACCCGGCCCACTTCAACCGCTATGTGCGGGTGGAACGGGGCGACACCTTCTTCAAACTTCTGCGTCGCGCCGGCGTCGACCGGAAAGAGGCTCATATCGCGATCGCGACCATGAGCGGGATCTTCAACCCGCGGAAGATCCGTCCGGGCCGCCGGATCGCGCTGTCCTTCGGCGTGCTGGGCGGCGATCAGGAACGCTTTCTCGGCATGCGTTTCGATTCCGCCTACGACAAGACCGTGCAGGTCCAGCGTCAGCAGAACGGCGACTTCGTGGCAGCCGAGGTTCACAAGGAGCTGACGAAGGAACTGGTCCGCGGCGACGGCACGATCGAGAGCAGCCTGTTCGCGGCGGGGTTGAGCCGCGGGGTCCCGGCCCGCGCGATGATCCGCATGATCCACCTGTTCAGCTTTTCGGTGGATTTCCAGCGCGATATCCGCAAGGGCGACAGTTTCGAGGTCCTTTTCCAGCAGCGCCGGGACGATATGGGCAAGATCGTCCGCATGGGCAGCATCGTCTATGCGTCCCTCAAGGTGCGCGGCAAGGTCCATAAGCTGTATTTCTTCAAGACCGGAAAGAAGGGTGGCGAGTATTTCGACGAGAACGGCGAGAGCAGCCGCCGCGCCCTGATGCGCACGCCGATCGACGGCGCACGGCTGTCTTCCGGCTTCGGCATGCGCCGGCATCCGATCCTCGGCTACTCGCGCATGCACACCGGTATCGATTTCGCCGCCCCGACCGGCACGCCGATTTATGCCGCGGGCGACGGCACGGTCGTCAAGGCCGGTTGGTTCGGCGGCTATGGCCGGTATATCCGGATCCGGCACAACCGTGACTATCACACCGCCTACGCCCACATGGTGCGGTTCCGCAAAGGCATGACCCCGGGCCGCCGCGTCCGCCAGGGCGAGGTCATCGGCTATGTCGGCACGACCGGCCGGTCGACCGGCCCGCATCTGCATTACGAGGTTCATTACCGCGGCAAGCCGATCAGCCCGCTGACACTCAAACTGCCGGCGAACAAGAACCTGAAAGGCAAGGAACTCAAGCGCTTCCTGGCCTACCGCAAGAAGCTCGACGCGCAGTTCGAGGCGCTGGGCAAGAACGGCGCGTCCGATGCCATGCTGGCGGCGAAGAAGGCGAAGCGCGATCCAGGCTGCACGGCCGGTGGCGTACGGCTCGACCCGACGGACAAGCGGCCCTGCGCGCCGGCTGACGGCGATGCATCCAAGGATGGAAAGACCGGCCAGACGGCCGAGAAGAAGGGCGACGCGAAAACGGGCGAGCCGAAGCCTCGGCAGGAAGCCGCCAAGCCGTAAGCCTCTGCCGGCCAACCCCCGAGGGGCCGTCCAGGGGCTGCCGAGGAGCTGCCCCGGGGGATGGCCTTGGGGGCTCATTTGGGGCTGCGCCTTGGGACTGCCCTTGGGACCACCGGCGCGACCGCAGGACAGTGCGAAAAGAAAACGGGCCGGAGGGGCGATCACCCCTCCGGCCCGTGTCGTTAAGGGCCATGGACGATGCGTCGATTACCGCACGGGAACCCCGATACCCGGGCCGGAGATCCGGCCGTCGGATTGGAAGCGCAGCTTGCCTTCCGGGAAGTCCTGCCGCGTCAGGCGGGCGACGGCGGCGGCCGCGCGGCCCTTGGGATCCAGCCGCGGCACGCCCCGCCCGACCTGATGGGCGGAGACGATCCGGGCCGACACCAGTTGGCCGGTCTTCGTCACGCGAATGTCTGCGACCGGCGCCACACCGCCGAGGCCGCGCAGGTTGAAGCGGCCGTATGTCCAGAAATTCCCCAGCGAATAGATGATGAAGCGGCGCTTGTAGACCTCCACGGCCCGCGGAACATGGGGGCCGTGTCCGAGTACGACGTCCGCGCCCGCATCGATGACCGCGTGGGCGAATTTCCACACATTGCCGCGCCATTCGCCGAGAAAGATCTCGAGCTTGCGCGGCACCCTTGTGTGGCGCGCGCCCTCCGCGCCGCCGTGAAAGGAGACGATCGTGATGTCCGTCCGCCGGGCGAGCGCGCGGACCAAGCGCTGGGCCCGCGGAATTTTGTTGATCTGGATGGTGCCGGGATTGGGCGCGAAGGCGATGAGGCCGACCCGGGTGCCATCCTTGAGGGTCAGGATGCCTGTCCGGTAACCCTTCTGGTCGATCCCCGCGACGACGATGCCGGCCTTGCGCAGGTTCGCGACCGTCGCCATCCGGCCCGGCTGCAGAAAGTCGCCGGCATGGTTGTTGGCCAGCGACATCATGTTGAAACCGGCCTGCCGCAGAAATCGCGCGTGAAAGGGCGGGCTGCGGAATACATAGCACCAACGCGGGTTCTTGCAGTATTTCGCCGGGCCCTTGCGGGTATGGATCGTCCCTTCCATGTTCCCGAATGTCACATCGCCACTCTTCAGGATGCGTGCCAGACCGGCCCCGATGACCGACGCGGGATCGGCCCCGGGCTTGAGCCCCGGATACATCACAGGCGTCGGATAGTTGCTGCCCATCATGATGTCGCCGACCCCGATGATGCGATAGGTCTTGGCGGCCGGGGCCTTTTGCGCGGCGGCGCTTCCCACGGCGAGACCCGTCGCGGCCAGGGCCGTGGCAATGGTACTGACGGCGGCGCGACGAGCGGCGCGGCGCGAACCCGTAATCCTCACATGATCCTCCCGAGTGCGGTGGCGCACCACGGCGGCGCGCGGCTTTGAGTCGGCATCGGTTATGCCATGCCCAGGATACGGAGGAAACCGCCGCCGCGTGCGCACCGGCCGGAAGGCCCGCCGCTATCCGCGCAGGGCTTCCGGGGTGGTCACCGACGCGACCTTGAAGGGGTGGGTCTTTCCGTCATGCTCGGTCACGGAGACATACTCGCCGACCGAAAAATTGTGCCGGTCGAACTTGAAGATCGTGTCGTCGTCATCGTCGCCCAGTTCATAGGAAAAGACCCACCGGCCGCGCTTGTGCATCAAGGTTCCGTGCTGGTCGTCCTCCCCTGCCCAGAAGCGGCGGAAGGTGCAGGCATTCGCATAATCCTTCCACCCTTTCGGGTCGAGATGGCCGTCCGCGTCGAGCGGCGCGACGAACTCGTAGCCGTGATTGGCGCTGCCATCGGGATGTTCGGCGGTCCTGGCCAGTTCCAGCCTGACTTTCTTGAGAGCCATGGTTTCCTTCCTTCGGTCTGCCCTACCGGGCGTAGGTCTTTGCGTTCGGATGGTTTTCGGCGAAATGCCGCAGCACCGACTTCAGTTCCAGTACGCGTTTGCGGTCTCCACGACGATAGGCGTCCTCGATATCCTCGACGATCATGCGCCGGATATGGGGAATCCCGTTCTCGCAGTGAATCAGGTAGTTGCCCATTTCCGCGGCCACGACCTCGGGAAGGTGCTCGTGTTCGGCAATCGCCTTGACCTCTTCCTCGGTCAATTCGCAGAGCCCAAGGACATCTTTGAGCGTCAGCATCGGTTCCTCCCGTCGGGTCTTATCCAACGATGCACTATGGCAGGAAGAAAAGTCCCGGAAATTGAGGGAGATCAAGCGGCGCCCGTATTGAGGGAACACCCCGCCCGATCGAGCGCGACATGCGCGCCCTCGATCGTTCGCGCAATCGTCCCGCCGGCGGCGACCGTCTGCCATCCCGTTTCCCGGGGCGGCGGCGCCGACTGCGCGGCCGCGACACCGGCATCGGCGTCCGACGCGTCGTTTCGGCGCCGGGCGACCCGCTGGATCGCGATCTCGCGCGGCGCCTCGAGCCAGAGACCGGCGAACGGGACGCCGGCCCTGTGGGCCACCGCCGCCAGCGCCTCCCGATGGGCGGGATCGCCATACATCGCATCGGCGATCACGGGCCAGCCTGCGGCGAGCGCCGCTGTCGCACGGTCGGCGATCGTGCGGTAGACCCTCTCCGACCAGGATTTCGTGTAGAAGTCGGCGTCCAGCCGTTCGGTCGGGGGCACGCCCGCCAGTTCCTTGCGGATCACGTCGCTGCGCAGGATCAGGGCGCCCGGGCCGGGGCCGAATTCCGGCGCGAGGCCACGGGCGACGGTCGATTTTCCCGTGCCCGAGAGCCCGGCGACGGCGACCAGTCCCGCTGTCCGGCCGTCGAGGCAGCGCGTTGCCAGCGCGACATAATCGGCCGCTTCCGTATGGCCCGGGCCGGGATCGTCGGCATTCTCCGCGCTCGCGATCGCGACATGGCCACGGATCGAGGCGCGCAGGGCGAGGAAGAAGGGCATGAGGGCCAGGCCGTCGATGTCGCCCGATGCCTCCAGATAGCCGTTCAGCGCCCTATTGGCGGCCGGCGCCATGTCGCGATGCAACAGGTCCATCAGCAGAAAGGCGAAATCGTACAGGCAGTCGCAGCAACGAATGCGTTCATCGAACTCGATCGCGTCGAACAGTGTCGGCCGCCCCCGCCACAAGACGATGTTCCGAAGGTGCAGGTCGCCATGGACATCCCTGACAAAGCCCTCCGCGCGCCGCTTCTGGATGAGTTCGGCGTGTTGCACGGACAGGGCACGCAACCCGGAAACGAGGGCCGCGACCCGTTGGCCGTCGACCGGCGGAGGCGGCTGCGCCGGATAGGATTGCTCGACCCCGTCGATCAGCCGCTCGACATGCTCCGGCGCCCACATGTCCCGTCGCGGCGATGCCTGGCCATGAAAGCGGACGATCGCGGCCGCCGTCTCGTCGATCAGCCGATCGTCGAGGCGCCCCTCCTCCGCCAGTCTGTCGAACAGGTTGCCGCCGTCGAAGCGGCGCATCTCGACCACCCAGTCGACCGTCCGTCCCGACCCGTCGACCCGTCCATCCTCGGTCACCGGACGGACGCCGAGATACATGTCCGGCGCCGTCCGGCGATTGACGGCGAGTTCCGCCTCGCAGGCCGCCCGACGCGCCTCCAGGCGGCCGAAATCAACGAAGGCGAAGGTTACGGCGCGCTTGAGTTTGTAGGCCCGGTCGCCGACCAGGAAGAGAGCCGAAATATGGGTGTCGATACGCTCGACCGGCCGCCCCTCCCAGGCATCGGGCGAGGACAGCGCCCGGATGATCGCATCCTGTTCGCTGGGGGCGGGCCGGGCGGCGGCGTCAATGGGTGGCGAGGGCGGGATGGTCTTCCTCTATGCCTTCGGGGTCCTGATGGATGATCACCTCGGCCGCCGGGAACGCCCGGATGATCTCCGCCTCGACCTCGTCCGAGATTTCGTGGGCGCGCAGCAGCGAGATATGCGGGTCGAGTTCCAGATGGAACTGGATGAAGGTGTCCGTGCCCGACCGGCGGGAGCGCAGATCGTGCATCGCCCGCGTGTCCGGATGGGCCTCCACGATGGCCTTGATGCGCGCGCGCTCGTCTTCGGGCAGTTCCCGGTCCATGAGGATATCGAGTGCGTCGGCCCCGATCCGCCAGGCGTTCCACAACAGATACGCAACGATCGCCAGGGCGAAGATCGGGTCGGCATAAGGCCAGCCCCAGATCCAGAAGATGCCGAGCGAAATGGCCACGCTCCCGTTGATCAGGAGATCGCCGGTATAGTGAAGCGAATCTGCGCCGACTGCGACAGAGCCCGTCTGCCGGATGACATACCGCTGGTACGCCACAAGCCCGAGCGTGAGGCCGATCGAGATCGCCATGACGACGATACCGATCAGTTCGTTCTCTACCGGCACAGGCCGGAGGAACCGCCGGACGGTCTCGACCAGGAGAAAGCAGCCGGAGCCCGCAACGAAGGCCGCCTGGCCGAGCCCCGCCAGCGCCTCCGCCTTGCCGTGGCCGAAGCGATGCTCCCGGTCGGCGGGCTGGATGGCGTGGCGCACAGCGAGCAGGGTGACGAGCGAGGCCGCCGCGTCGAGGATGGAATCGATCAGCGTCGACAGGAGGGCGACGGAATCCGTCAGGTTCCAGGCGATCAGCTTGATGACGATCAGGGTCGACGCAACCCCAACCGAGGCCAGTGTAGCCCGGCGCATCAATGCCGATTTACGATCGCGGTCGTTTTCCGTCGTCATGGCATGGCGAAGATAAGCTCTGCGCGTTACGGAAACAGGGTCTGCGTCTCCCATCCCTCGGCGGAACGAAGATAGACCAGCCGGTCGTGCAGACGAAAGCGCCCGTCGCGCCAGAATTCGATCCGGTCGTGGCGAACCCGGAAGCCCGACCAAGGCGGCGGCCGCGGAACCTTTGACAAGCCGTACTTTGCCGTGACCGAAGCGACCCGTTTGAGGAGTTCGGCCTTGCCCCCGCTGGGACGGGACTGGTCGGAGGCCCAGGCGCCGATCTGGCTGCCCCGTGCCCGCGAGCCGAAATAGTCGTCGGCCTCCGCGTCGCTCACCACCTCGACCGGTCCCTGCACCCGGACCTGCCGCCGCAGGCTCTTCCAATGGAAACACAGGCCTGCCTTCGGCGTCGCCAACAGGTCCCGGCCCTTCTGGCTCTCGAAATTCGTG